>JANOUF010000279.1:0-2835 GCA_031416685.1 Bdellovibrionales bacterium | reverse complement strand
GTGCGCACTAACACTTTAACCTGATACAAAAAAAGCGGCTCCACTTTGGGGCCGCTCTTCTAACTGGTCTAACTGAAAAAACCTAACTCTCTTACGACAGATGCTTCTTAATAACCGCCACGATATTTTCTTTCGGGTGATTACCCACGATCGTGTCGACCTGCTGACCGTTCTTGAACAAAATTAATGTTGGAACGCCACGAACGCCGTACTGAGCCGGTGTCTCTTGGTTTTGATCGATATCGACTTTGTAAACTTTTAGTTTACCGTTGAACTCAGTCGCGATCTCATCAAGCTTTGGAGCAAGCGCACGGCAAGGACCACACCACTCCGCCCAAAAATCGACAAGAACTGGAGTATCACTGCTGAGTACGTCCGCTTGAAAACCTGTGTCTGTTGTTGAAAATGTATTCGAACCCATGATTCCTCCAAAGTACCTTAAACGTGATGTCGTTCTAGCTTATGTCAATGTGGCCTGTCGACGTATCAAATCAAGACAGCTTGGGGTTCGGCAACCTCGACTTTGATCGAAGTGGCAGATTTGATCTCCCTAGTTATGCTGTGCATTATGGCGACTTATCCCTTACCTTCAAAAGCCGTTTTGCCGATAGAAGAACGATGCAAAAAGAAGATTTAGTCGTCCTCATCGTTGAGGACGATCCCACCCTCGGAAAAGCGATCAAAGAAGCCGTCACTCGTGCCGGCTATAAAGCTTTGCATTTTACGAAGCCCGATGAGGCATTAGGCGGCGTAAAGCTTCAGACTGTGCACTTTGCTCTCGTCGATTGCATGCTACCCAAGATGAACGGTCGCGACTTTGCGACAAAGCTTAAGCAAGAAGTTTCACAAAGTTTGCCGATCGTTTTGATGAGCGGGATCTTCAAAGATAAAGCCTTCGTTCGCGAAGCCATGCAAGCAACTGGTGCATCCGATTTTTTGCCGAAGCCTTTTGATCTCGAAGAGCTTATCAAGATCATCGATAACAAACTCAGCGCCATGATCGACGTGCCACTCATTCCAATTTACGACGTTTTGAGAAAGCCACAGCCTTCATCACGTGAGCGGATTCGAGCGATCAACAAATCCGAGCAAGTGCACGGTTACGATCTTCCGCTGCTCTACAGTTTACTTCTTGATAAATCTGTTAGCGGTCACCTTAATATCATCACGGCTGACGGCGAAGTTGCAGGTGTTGGTTTCCAACGCGGCAATATCGTGCAAGTAAATTTAAAAGACACGCAAAGTTACTTCGGCGTACTACTTGTCGAAAAAGGTTTCATCCTTCCAAAAGAACTTGAAGATGTGCTCGCAAAAGGGAAATCGCGTCGTATGGGCGAGCAACTCGTCGAAGCGAACGTCTTAAGCCCGCATGCGGTCAGTATCGTTGTGGCTGAACAGCAATCCATTCGTCTCTCTAAAACAATCGCAGATACATCGTGTAAGGTAAACTTCATCGAGTCCACGGACATGAGTGAAGATGCACAAACCGATCGCAGCACTTTAACTGAACTTAATGACGACTGGACAGCTTCGAAAATTCCGGTCGAATGGTTGAGATCCTTTTATCTCCCTTGGATGAGCCACGAACTCAGAAAAGGTCCGGAATATTCTGAAACACATCGCTGTCTAACTCTGAACTGCGTAAGTCGCCTCTCAAATTTATTATCAGAAGCACTTTCAGGACAAACGCTTGAACAGCTGATGATGAAGTTTACAAAACGCGAGGATCAGTTTCTTCGCGCACTTCACGTACTTCTCTTATGTCGTGTTGTAGGCTTCGGTGAAGCTAAGAAGTCGTACGATTTCGAAGCGCAACGCATGCGCCTCACCCGCCTCAATGAAGAAATGGAACCACAAAATTATTTCGAACGCCTCGGTGTCAGCCAAAAGGCAAAAGACACAGAGATCAAACGTGCGTACCATGAACTGGCAAAGGTGCTTCACCCTGATAAACTTGCGCCAAATACTCCAGAAGACGTTCGCGATCTTTGTCGTGGTGTGTTCTCGAAATTAAGTGAAGCGTACGAAGCATTAAGCGACAATGCTAAAAAAGATACGTACTTAAAAGAACTCGAGCACGGCCGTGCCGAACTCGTGTTCCAAGCCGAAGAATTCTCGGAACAAGCAAAAACTCTCTTGAGCAAGGGTGAATTCAAAAAAGCCAAGGAAGCAATGCTTGAGTGTAAACGCCTAGCTCCTCAATCAACTGAGCAAAAGCTTCTTCTGCTTTGGGCAAGAATTAAAACTCAAAAAAGTGAAGATATGACTTTCACTGACGAAGTCCGCGAGGCCATCGGTGCCGTTCCACCAGAAGAACGCCACGGCCCTATGTACTACTTTGTTAAAGGTTTATTCATGAAATACATGGATGACCCTGAGAGTGCTAAGAAATGCTTCGAGCACGCTGTAGCGATGGACAGCGATTTCATCGATGCACGCCGCGAGCTTCAAGTCGTGAAGATGTCGAAAGACAACAAGTCGACAGACCTTATGCGCGCCGACCTTAAAGACGTCGTCGGCATGTTATTCAAGAAAAAGAAATAGAGTCCGTATTCTTCTACTTCGTTTCAGGTCGCGACTTCGTACTCGCGACTCGGTTCCTTTAAATAGCGACTCATTCTCGATAAACCATAGCTTTTGATCGCATGTCGCTGATTACAAGGCCGGCACAGAAGTCGTAGGTTGCTGAGCTCAGTCGTACCTTTTTTAGCAACCGGCACGATGTGGTCGATCTCAAGCGCTCTTGGCGACTTACAAATGGTGCATTTGTAATTACCGCGCGCATAAACTGCACGGCGAAGTGAAGCCGCAATATATATTCGCGACCGAGCGGCA
>JANOUF010000278.1:0-2586 GCA_031416685.1 Bdellovibrionales bacterium | reverse complement strand
TGGAGTTTAGTGCTCACCGTTGGCGTCGCCCATCTTCTTAAGAACAATTGCCATTGTTTCTGAATCAATCTGAGCACGAATCATTAACGACTTCGCTTTCGCAAAGTCGTCAGAGTCGATAGCTTCAAAGAAGGCGTCGACCTTGTTTATTTCAGCCAACTTCTCTAGCACTAATGTGCCTTCAAAATCTTGTTCGTCCATGAAAACTATGATGGAACTAGAGGCCGACGCTTTCAAGCGGGCTTTTACTGTAAGTGAGGCGATATGAGTGATCATTATGATGAGCTAGCAGAAATCGTTATCGCAATTAAGGAAGACGATAAGTTGCGGGATTGTTTCGTGCGAGTTTTGAAATTCGGGGCGAGCACTCAGCAAGTTAGGGCTACAAATCTTAAACGAGAACTCGAAGCAATGGATGCACCGGAGGAAGTCATCAACTTCGTCAGGCTTTTATCCGACCCAAAGATTGCGAACCTGGTTCTAGAAGAAATCCAAAAGTTAGATTAGTTAGCGACGACGCTTTGATCAGCACACTCAACAAGAACAGCCGGATTTGCCTGAAGCAGAGCAATTGCGTTTTCGAAGCTAGCAAGCTCTCCGCGATTAGCATCATAATTCACAGTCAAAACTGGATACGGAATATGTCTGATATGCAAATCGCCAGCAGCAAGCCCGTTGCTGTAGTCGGTTAGGATTCTGATCACCTGAACGAGGTCGTTCGTTGCAGCTGTCCCTTGAGGATCGACGCTCACCACGTACGAGTTACTCTCGCACTCTGTGGCGAACACAGAAAAACTGAAAGCAAGAATTGAAACGAATAAAAGGATCTTCATGGCTTCCCCCTTGGGAGATGCGGATAGACCACGACCTGTACGTTGGTGTCTAGAGTGCTTACCCTGTGTGTACGCTTCTTCACGTAAAATACATCTCCGCACCTCTCTTGGGTCTAGTGCTGGCCGTAAGGCAAGACTGCAACGTTCTCATTGGTGGGATGCGGCGGCTGCGGCAAAATTAAGATAACGATGAAATTACGCCTGACTTCTTTAAAACTGATGATCGCAATTCTTGCGGCGGTGTTTTTTTCGAGCAGCGCCTTTGCTAGTGATGATCATGATCCGGTTGAGAGCGACGTTCGTGACCTGGTTCATTTTCTAAAGCCAGGCGGTGACGATTGCGACAGCGACGGCGTTGAATGGCATCAGAACTGGTCCGATCGTCGAAAAAAGTTTTGTCCCACCTTATCTAAGTATCGGCTCGGACAAACCTTGTCCTTTGAAGAAGGCGATCCGACTCACCCGTGTGCACTATTTTTGGGTAAGAAACCAATCTATAAAGCAGCGAATGCCAAAAGTAAGAGACAGCTATCGACTTACTCAACACCCGACTTTCAACCCAAAAGTCACAACGAAATGTTGAGCGAAGGGCGATCGCTCATGACGACCGCCGAGCGTAAGGCCATTCAAGAGCGTGCGAAAAACGACGGGGGTCGGCTCGCGAAGAACTGTTGCGGCACAAATGAAAAATGTTTAACGGCAATGCAGGCGGTAGAAATTAAATTTTGCGATTATCCTGACGCAATAAGGAACCCCAAGTCGCCCAATCCCTGCAGTCGTGCAAACGGATTTTACAGTCGATCCGAAAGTCCACGTGCGGCCGGAAATGTGTTACCAGGGAAAATTACGTTAAGTCCGTACAATGTGGTGGTGACCGATATGACTTCACTTTTTGCACACGAGTACGGACACGCGTGCTCAGATACTTGGGATCAATTGAACGGAATGTTGGTTTGGGATCGAACGTTCCATGCTTCAGCAGAGGCACTTGGGAACTGCACACTGAATCCTAAACAGACAGCGCACTACAAAAACGCAACTGCCGCAACGGCTGGGCCTGAGCTGGTGGATTGTTTGATAACCTTATCAAGTCAGCAATCGCCGAAGTCATTCGGGTATATTCCAGAATCGTGCGACAGCAGGCGTCTTGAAGAGGCGTTTGCAAGCGCGATCATGATGGTCTCCTTATCCGAACAAGGCTCTGCGATACCGAGTCTTTATCCGAACGCATGCAATTACAATCCCTCGAAGATGCATCCGTTCCGAGGAGATGTTTTTAAGTGCGTCCTCTCGCATTCTCAAAAGGTAAGAAACCAGATTTCCGCGGAGCTATCATGTCCAGCATTATCGCGCTAATTTTTTTAACGATGATGTCGGTGGCGCTTGGTGAGCCGAGCGCAAATAAGTTTTCCGTCAAGATTGGCATTATCTCAGAAGACGGCGATCGAAAAAACGCAAGCCTTACCCTTAAAGCCTCGGGCGAATGCGTTGGCACCAACGGCAATAAAAAGATTAAGCATTCGAAAGAAGTTTGCGCACGCCTTCTTGAAAAGCATTTATCGCTTCTAGAAGAGCAGCCTAAATATTTGCCGGAATTGGGTCCGCATCAGAATTACTTCAGCGTGACAGTGAAATTTAAGAAAAAAACCTGGAGCGCATCAATCCCAGTCGATGAAGCTGGATCCTGCGACGCTGAGGGAAAAAATTGCACGAGCCCGAAGCCCGTTCCGCTTCGCGACCTGATCGTCGAAAT
>JANOUF010000277.1:0-7710 GCA_031416685.1 Bdellovibrionales bacterium | reverse complement strand
TTACACGAAGGCAGAGCGATAATCATCGCAACTGGCGCAAGCGCAATGTATCTGGGCCTAGAGTCTGAGCGCGCTTACTACAACAAAGGTGTTTCCGCGTGTGCGACTTGTGATGGCGCTTTCTTTAGAAATGTTGAAGTAGCAGTCGTCGGCGGCGGTGATACGGCAATGGAAGAAGCTAATTTTCTCACGCGTTTTGCTTCAAAGGTTTACATCATCCATCGCAGAGATTCATTCCGTGCATCAAAGATCATGGCTGATCGGGCAATGAAGAATCCGAAGATTCAAGTGATTTGGAATACAACCGTTGAAGAAGTTCTGGGTGATAAATTCGTTAGCGGACTTCGCTTGAAGAATTTAGTGACGGGTGAAGTAAACAATATGCCGATCGGTGGATTGTTTATCGCCATCGGACATAAGCCGAATACGACGTTGTTTAAAGGTCAGCTTGAAACGGATGAGACCGGCTATTTGAAAACTAAAGATAAATCGAGTTACACAACTATCGACGGCGTGTTTGCATGTGGTGACGTGCAAGACCATGTTTACCGTCAGGCGGTCACTGCCGCCGGTTCGGGTTGCACGGCTGCAATCGATGCGGAACGCTGGTTGGAATCGCAAGGCGAATAAGGGAGCGATAGTGTCTAAGGGACGTATCAACACCAAGGATTTGGTGAAAAAAATTGAGAAGTTAACAAAAGAGCGCATCGTTCAAGAGGGCGTTGTTAATCTTCAAGATTATAGAGACTTAAAACGAAAATCGGATCCGAGAACCATTCTTGTTATTGAAGATGACGAAACGATGCGTGGCGCTTTGAAACGTATCTTCGAAGGTGAAGGCTACCGCGTAAAACTTGCTGCTGATGGAACGCAGCTATCGTCGGTGCTCGATGATTCACCGATTGATCTCATCATTTTGGATATCGGTCTTCCATGGATCAACGGTCTTGAGCTCGCAAAACTTTTGAAAGAACACGAAGACTTAAAATCAATTCCACTTATTTTTGTCAGCGGAAAAACGGGCGATCTCGACGTTAAGCGCGGCTTCGATGCTGGTGCCGACGACTACATTAAAAAACCTTTTGATGTCGAGAAGATCAAAAAGACCGTTGCGACGCTGCTTCAGTTAACGAAGTAAAATTTTTAAGACGCTCGCAGAGTCGAACGCGTTTTTGTCGGCTATCCGCCAGAGACTACAAGGTACAGCCACACTAAAAAACAAGCCAAGGTACCTAATGATGGAATTAACAGGAGCTTAAGGGCTTCATCGGGTCGGCTGATTTTTTTGAGTGCTCTAAGCGGTAGAATCGTATTCGTTCCGATATATCCTAAAAATAGCCCGTAAAAAAATATCAGACCTATTCCTGACTGTTTTGGATTCGCCATCATTTTATCGATTGACGTCAAAGTAATGAGCATCAACAAGCAAGCAATCCCTGCAGATACGAGCAATAAAGCGATTACAACTCTAGCGAAAATATTTTTCATATTTTATTGGGCCTTCATTCGCATGAACCTAACAATTCAGCGGCGCCGCGGAACTGTTAGGTTGTCGCTCAATGGATAGGTCGAATTCTAAAATCTTAGGCGTGGTTACACGATTGACTCTTAAGGGCTGAAGTTATCACGGCAAGCGCCGCCTGAAGCTCTTTTCCGGGCGGGCTGCGAACCTCTTAAGTCATTTTGTTTTTTAACCGGAGGCTCAACAGCCATTGCTGGAACAGGCTTCAGCGCGAGATCGCCTCGTGGGCGCACGTCGTCAACTACCGTGCGTTTCGCCTCGAATGAAGACTTTAGTTTTGCGTTGAACTGAACATTGATCCCGCCACCAGCTGGCGCAGATGTGCGTGAGCTCGGTTGATTCTTAAACGCAATTAGATCCATCACCTCGAAAGCCCGCTGATCTCTGGAAGAAAGTTTTTCTTCGATTCCTTTTTGGAGAACCGGGAAGGAACTCTCATTTTGAATATTCATCATAAATATTAAATACTGAGCATCGACTAGCACGACACCGCCACGCGAACCGCTACGATTTGCTGTCTCAATAATGTTGGCAACTAGATCGTTAACTACCGCAGGCGTGGAGTCTTTCAGCAAAATTGTAAGGCGGGCAACTGAGCCACTTTGCCAATTTAGATTAAGGTCTCCAAACATATAGGCAGAACCTGCAGTTTCGATCGCTACAACACCACTGTAAGGTCCGGCAACTGCGCTGCTACTTTTAAAACCTTCTGCATTCTCACGGGTGAAGAGACCTTCTTTAAAGTGAAGTGGGCCGTATGCAGCGCCAGCCCTTGTCGTACGAATGCCATTATATTTTTCTTCAGACGTGTAATCTATGATCGCAATTTCATGTGGGATAAATGGTTTCTTTGAATCGCTATAGAACGATGGAAGATATGCGTTCAATCCGCGCCTAGCGCCCACCTCAGTAGTTGCGGGGATGAGTTTGCTGTTAACCGCTGCACGGAAGGCTTCCGGCTGTACTCCGTCTTGCTTGAATCCTCTCCAAAACCGAAGCATTCGGGATTCCGGGGCGGGCTCAGCTAGAATATTTCGTTTCCCGTTCGAGTCGACGGGAAAGCGGGTAATGCGCGTGCCCTCGTACGCAACTTGCTGCCTAAAATAAGAAATTAAGCCGTCCACTACTGAAGTCGTTTTTGTTACCCACGTCAGTTGGTGATTGTTATTAAAATCGCCGTGATAAAGGTTCACCGAGCTAATGATTGCTTTGCGAGAAGTCGCTCCAACGTGGATCAAGTATTTTGAATGAGAAATCATGTCTATTGGGTCAAGGTAAACACGCGTAATTCCAGCTTCGAATAAAGAATTTGCAACCTTCCCGTTAGCATCGGTGTTTTGAGTTGCGCCGTCGACAGCTCGGTTTAGATAAACTTCCACGTTGACGCCGCGACGATGGGCCTCGATGAGTGCGTCCTGAATTTCTTTAGCTTGCTGATCTTGTTCCGATCGGTAGAGAAATTGATACATTGAAAGTAGGAGCGAATCGCCTTTAACAGCACTTCGAATTGTTTCGCGGAGTTCGTTAAAATGAAGCGTGTCGGTTAATAATCTCAAGTCGGCGTCTCGTGCATCGAGCTCCACCATTTCGCCCGGGTTGCGCTTAATACTCTCAACATATTTTGCAATCGACGATGAAAGTTCCTTTGAGTTAATCAACAAGTTCATTTCGTTATTTGCGCCTGGTCTTGTCGATTGCATCGTAAGGTTCGTACTTCCAGCTAGAACAAAATCTCCGACTTGCACGAGCTTCGTATGCGAAACTCCTTTTTCTCTGCCGGTGAGCGGCGGGGTTCGGCCAAATATGTCTATGACTTCGATCCCGTTCTTTTGCAGCAAGCGTTTCGTCACTAGGTTGCGCTCCGCTGCGCCTCGCGGCTCACCTAAATCTTTTTTACTTTCGAGCAGAACTTCAATGGTTAGATTCGGAAATTGCTTTCGTATTTCGACCAACTTGGCGGCAACACGCTTAGGAATGCTATCCTCTCGATTATCCGTGAACCAATTGAAATGCATGATGCGAATTGCGCCGGTCTTAGCAGTGACGCCGTCGAGTAGTCGCAAAATTTCTTCGCCATAAATTTCTTGTGGAACGAGAGCATGGTTGGGGCTCGCCTGCGCTGGTGACCGGTCGCTAAAATCGGCTTCGCAAAAAAGGTCATTTGGCTGAAGAGGTACAGTCGTGCAACCGCTAATTACGATTGCTATCGAAAACTGAATACCCTTCACAAACCATGATGACAAAGACATGAAAATCCCCCAGAGAATCCGCCTCTACTGCAACGGCATTTCTAGGGGAGAACTTGATCAACCGTGACTCACAATGGGACAAAATTAAGCGTGGAAAATGATTTGGCGCGGCTTCGATGCTGGCGCTGACTGAACTACGTTGTTGCGGGTATGCGGAACAGTTTGTCGTTCTCAATAATTCTCAAACCTAGTGACGGGTGTTCCATTGCGCGAACCAATGTTTCGGCAACGCATTTAACGGGAACACCTCGCCAGCGGCGAGGAAAGATTTTGCTAAACTCTTGGCTAATTCGTTCAGCGACCCTAACCTCTGTCCGATGGCCTATCAACACAGATGGACGGACAATCACGAGATTGGCGAAATCGACTCTCTTTAAATCTCGCTCAAGTTCGCCTTTAACTCGGTTGTAAAAAAAATTAGACTCGGCATTTGCGCCCAGAGAGCTTACCAATAAAAATCGTTGGGCTCCTCTGGCTTTAGCCAGTTGAGCAATCTTCAACGGGTAATTGTAATCAACCTTTCGAAATTCGTCTTGGCTGCCGGCCTTTTTTATAGTTGTTCCGATTGCACATATAACCGTATCTACAGAGAAACAATCGAGGTTCTCGTCAAGATGATCGAAGTCCACAATGTACTCCCGTACCTTCATGCCTTTAAGATTGCTTGGGAGGTGCCGGCGAGTAAGAACAAAAATTTCTTTGGCGCTAGTAGAATTCTTAAGTTGCTGAAGAGTCTCAGCTCCAACAGCTCCGGTTGCGCCGAAAATCAAAACTTTCCCATTATTCATTTTAGTTCTTCGTTCTCTAACAAGAGTTGATCACCAACCGCGACTTCCAGAGAAACCGTACCGGCAACGAATTCTAGTGCGTGAACTGCATTAAAATAAAGCTTTGAAAACTTCCAGGGGCGCAATCCGCGACTGATAGCTACAACGCGGCCACGTTTTTCTATGAAAACGACATCCAGCGAAAAACGAACGAAGCTATTATGAACCCATTTACAATTGGGAAAATAAATTCCGTCGTAATCGCGATCGCGTGGTGCTTTTTTAAACGTGAAACCAACGAGTCGAGGCCAAATGGATGCCGCAACCTTCACGTCTTTTGCGATTACATCACCGGTTTTGACATGAATAACTCTCATAACTCTATTTTAGTCAGAATCTTCCGAGTGTCCACAAAAGGCTAACAATTCAGCGGCGCCGCGGAAATGTGATGATCGCTCGCGCGAGCGGGTTTAATCGCAAATTTTCTTAAGCGCGAATGCAAGCCGTATCATGCATTGGACGTGTCTCTCGCAGTGAAGGACATGTGGCTTTGCATTCTTCGATCATATCTGGGCAGCGTGGATGGAAATAACATCCTGCTGGCGGATTGATCGGGCTTGGAACGTCACCGTGAAGAATAATTCGCTTGTCGCGCTTGCCAGGATCCGGAACTGGAATCGCTGACATCAACGCGCGAGTGTAGGGATGAGTTGGATTTCTGTAGAGATCATCCGCATCCGCAACTTCAACGACTTTTCCTAAGTACATAACCGCAACGCGAGTTGAGATGTGCTCAACAACTTTTAAATCATGCGCGATGAAGAGATAAGTGAGTCCCAGCTTTTGCTGAAGATCCATGAGTAAGTTGATGACCTGCGCTTGGATCGAAACGTCGAGCGCGGAAACGGGCTCGTCACACACGATGAATTTCGGTTCAACGGCAAGTGCGCGAGCGATACCTATCCGCTGACGTTGTCCGCCTGAAAATTCATGCGGGTAGCGGTTGATGTTTTCAGGTCTGAGACCTACGAGATCAAGAAGTTGCTTTACGCGGTCTTCGCGATCTTTTCTTGTGTGGAACAATTTATGAATTTCAAGCGGCTCAGCGATGATCGAGCCAACTGTCATGCGCGGATTCAAAGATGCATAAGGATCTTGGAAAATAATCTGCATCTGACGACGAAGGGCTCGAAGCTCTTCACCTTTAAGTGCCGTGATGTCTTGGCCATTCATGAAGACCTGACCAGAAGTCGGCTCAATTAAGCGAATGATGCAGCGACCGAGTGTTGATTTGCCGCATCCGGATTCACCTACGAGTCCGAGTGTTTCACCTTGTTTGATTTCAAGATTAACGCCGGAGACAGCTTTTACCGAAGCAACTTCACGAGAGAAAAGACCACCCTTAATCGGAAATGATTTTACTAAGTCTTTAATTTGAAGAAGTGGCGGCGTACTCATTTTCTCACATCCTGAGTGTCTGGTACTGGATGAATGCAAGCAGCGATATGCTTGCCACCGAATGGAAGAAGATCGGGATCTTTAGCTCGGCAATCATCACCAACTGCCGGGCAACGATCTGCAAACCGGCAACCCTTAGGCAAATTCAAAAGTGATGGCACCATACCTTTGATTGTTTGCAATCGTTCGCGGCGATGTCCCGTTTCGAAATGTGGAATCGAATCCAGAAGACCCTTCGTATAACGATGCTTCGGGCGATAGAAAATATCTTCAACAGAACCGTACTCAACGATACGGCCAGCGTACATAACGGCAACATCATCGCATGTCTCTGCGACAACGCCTAAGTCATGCGTGATCAAAATCATTGAAGCATTAAACTCACGTTGAAGTTTACGAATGAGATCGAGGATCTGCGCTTGGATCGTAACGTCGAGAGCCGTCGTTGGTTCATCTGCAATGAGAAGTTTCGGGTTACAAGAAAGCGCCATCGCGATCATCACGCGCTGGCGCATACCGCCCGAAAGTTGGTGCGGATATTCGTCGACGCGCTTATCGGCTTCTGGAATACCGACGAGCTTTAGCATGTCGATTGTCTTCTGCCTGATTTCTTGTTTTGTAAGACCTTTTTGGTGAAGTGCAATCGCTTCGCTGATTTGGTTACCGATGGTGAACACCGGATTTAACGAAGTCATCGGTTCTTGGAAAATCATCGCGATGTCGTTGCCGCGAATTTTTCTCATTTCCTCTTCAGAAAGTTTGAGCAGATCTTTTCCTTCAAAAACAATTTCGCCGCTTTCAATTTTTCCAGGAGGTGTTGCGATCAGACGCATGATCGAAAGTGACGTTACGGATTTTCCGCAGCCAGATTCGCCGACGATGCCTAGCGTTTTACCTTTTTCGAGGTGGAAACTGATGTTGTCGACAGCGGTGAAATAGCCGTCGTCGGTTTTAAATCCGGTCCTCAAATTCTTCACTTCGAGAAGAACACTCACTTAAGTTGAACCTTTCAAAATTGGAGCCTTAGCCTAGTGAATCTATGACCCACTTCGGCAAGGGCTTCGTTATACGTTCGGTTGCGGGATTTCTCAACAAGTCCGCAGGGTTTTCTTGGCTCTACGCAGCGGCGCGGGATGCGTCAAATTTGCTCATTTTGTGGGGCTAGATTGCAGATTCATTCACGGGGGTGAAGATGCTTCTCTAGCGAATTTTCCGTGGCCTACTATCGGCCCAGCATGATCAGACAACTCCTTGTCGTTTTAATTTATTTTGGCGTATCTCAGTCGGCGTGGGCAGTAGCCCAAAGCGCGGGCGCACATACAAAAACAGCCCAAACAAAAATCAATACAAGCGACTTTTCGGCTTCTCCTGCGATGCTTTCCCAAGAATTTATTGTGCCTGCTGGAGAACGCCTCAACGCAGTTTTCAATCTTTTATGCTTAATTCGAGCCGAACCAACAACGGCGGAAACAGAGGCCGCAAGAGCACAAATTCCAGAAAACGTGATCAAGCGCACTCGTCTATCTCGTGTATGGGGAAGTCGTTTTTCTAATCATTACTCAGTTGCTTGGATTCTTGAGCGGTCGGTTTCGCTCGCGACTCTGCAAGAGATTGCAGAAGCGGATCCCTGCATTGTGCAAATCGCGCCCGATCGCGAGATTACGATCCAAGCCTCAAATCCGACCGGTGATCCAGATGGCGTGAGCCAAGAACA
>JANOUF010000276.1:0-31553 GCA_031416685.1 Bdellovibrionales bacterium | reverse complement strand
GCTTGTTGTTGATCAAAAATTTATTGCGGAATTTTCTGAGCATCGTTACTTGCGACGCCATCGAAGAGCCGTAAGCCGCAGTTGCCACGAAGCAGTTGACGTCTTCTGAGAGAATTCCGACCACTGAGCCTGGCATTGCTGAATGACATGGAGGAGTGTTGTTCGTCAGGAAGCAATCTACGTCAGAACCATCAGCTGTGAAATAGCCCACATTCATCGCCGCGTCTTGTACAGCTGCCTTGAAATAGTATTTCGTTTCATTCGTAAGGCTGTCGATGATCTCAGACTCGAGTGAAAATGTCGTTGAATCATCTTCGTCGCTTTCAATCGCCAATGGAACATATTGGCTGTCGGGTGCGATATCGCTAAAGCCTGTAGTTGAAAGAAAAAACAAAACATTTATGAAAGGCACATTTTGTGAGGCCGGGAAGGCAGCATCCGATGAAAGAAGACCAACTTTTACTTTTTCATCGCCAGGTGCAGTATCAAACTCGCAAATGCCTCTTCCGACGTTGCATGCTCCGACCGTGGAAACTGCCGAACCTTGGCCAGCCGAAACGAGAAAATTGAGTTGCTTCGAATCGTCGTTGGTTTCGTCGAATTCATCGTCGTCATCTTTATCAATACCAATTTTCAAGTTATCGTCGAGTTCGCCCACACAAGTTGCGCCGCCTGTATCGAGCCCAGCACAAATGGTTGACCACAAAACTGTAATGGTAGCGGTTTCATCTTTTGCAACGATTGCTGGAGTACCTACAGCGGTCAATTTCGTTGGAGAAGTTTCGTCATTGGTGATCATCGGGCGCCCGCCGACTTTATCGCTCTTAAAAGTAATCGTTAGCTGCAGAGCCGGATAAATTCGATTTGTGTTGCACGATTCAAGTCGTGCATCGGCAACTACGGAACCGTTATTCCAACAGCTATTGCAAGTCGCGGATCCATCGCCTGGGCAAGTGCCGTGACCAGCCGTAATGTCGCCCGCGGTGCCGCCATAAACTTTGGGAGTAGCCTCAGTAAGGTCACCGTTACTAGAGGAATTGGTAATACTGAGAATTGTGATTGTTGCGTTCGCTTCAAAAGCGAAAGCGAGCGTAAAAATAACGACGAGAAAGTTGGAGACGAAAAAATTAGAGACGAGATTGATCGTCGTCAGGCGAGCCGGGTGCAATGCATTGTGAGCCATGCTTTATTGCACCATGTGCGTCACTTTAAGTCAAAAATCCGCTCGGCAATCTGGATACCGTTGAGAGCCGCACCCTTTTTCAAATTGTCGCTCACGATCCACATCAACCATGTATTGGGATCGTTTAGATCGCGATGCACTCGACCTACGTACACAGGATCTTGGCCAGAGGCCATGAGCTGGGTCGGATACGCAGGACTTTCGTTGAGGCGAATCACTTCAACGCCGTCGAAGTTTTCGAGAGTCTCTTCAATTTCTTCTCGACGTTCGACTGTTTTTTCAAGAGTGATCCACGCGGCTTCCGCGTGACCATTCATGGTTGGAACGCGAACAGTGAATGCAGAAACAGGAACGTTCGTGCGCAAAATTTTGTTCGTCTCGTTCATGACCTTCATTTCTTCAGTGGAGAAACCCTGATCATTAAAGCTACCGATTTGCGGAATACAGTTAAACGCAATCGATTGCGGGAAAAGTTTTGGAGTCACTTCTTCTGCTTCGAGCGCTGAGCGTGTGCTGTTGAAAAGTTCTTCGATGCCGTCGCGACCTGCGCCGCTGACAGATTGGTAGCTCGCCATGCGAATAGCTTTTAAGCCATACTTTTTCAAAAGCGGTTGAACCGCCATCACAAGTTGAATCGTTGAGCAATTTGGATTGGCGATGATTGCTGGATTGCCGGGCTTTGGTAAAAGATCGCCATTGATTTCAGGAACCACGAGATGAATTTCAGGATTCATGCGAAACGCTGCAGAGTTGTCGACAGCGAAAGCGCCATCGGCAACCGCACGCGGAGCCCAGTCGCGGCTGATGTCATCTCCAGAAGAGAAAAAAACGAGATCTAAACCTTTGAAGCAACCGTCAGATAAAACTTGAAGGGGAATTTCTTTTCCACCGTACTCGCGCATTTGACCGAGCGAATTTTGCGAAGCAAACAAGCGAAGCTCACCAACAGGAAATTCGCGTTCGTCGAGAAGCTGCATGAATGTTTCGCCGACAACGCCAGTCGCGCCGACAACTCCGATATTAATTTTCATTTCTCTGCTCCTGCTTACAGGTCGTCTTCATCGCCTGCGGTGAGGTCAACGGTTGGATCCGTAACCTCTTCGTGCAAATCATCACCTTTTTCGACAACGGTGATCGGTGCTGGGATGGCCTTCGGTGATTTGCCTAGGCGAAGGAAGCCGAAGATCGCACCAAGGAGCGCATAACTCAAGAACAGAATGAAGGTCATCACTTCGTGCCTGAGCACGACGATTGTTAAAAGTCCTACACCCAACACCAGATAATGAAATGGTAAGCGTTGCTTGAGGTCTAAATCTTTGAAACTACGATAGCGAAAGTTCGAAACCATGACGAAAGCCAAGAGCGCTGTCATGAGGAGTAAGGGCAGCGACCCGATTGGATTTAATTCAAGGTCTTCGAAAAACAAAATTGAAGAGGCCACGATACCAGCGGCCATCGGAATCGGAAGCCCTTGGAAAAATGATTTCTCAACGATGTTTTTCTGAACGTTAAAGCGAGCTAACCGAAGTGCGCCGCACGCTGCAAACAAGAAACATACGACCCAACCCAAGCGACCGAACGGATGAAGTGCCCAGAGGTAAAGCAGAAGAGCGGGAGCAACGCCGAAACTGACTAGATCGCAAAGTGAATCGTACTCAGCACCGAATTGGCTCGTGCTGTTTGTCATGCGCGCAACTCGCCCGTCCATTTGATCGAAGAACGCAGCGGCAACAATCGCGTAAGCAGCGAATTCGTAGTTTCCTTTGATCGATTGAATGATCGCAAAGAAACCAAAAAACATGTTCGCAGTCGTTACTAAATTCGGGAGAACATAGATGTGCATGCCCATGCGACGGCGAAGTCTTGCACCCCGGCGTTCTTTTCCGTGTTCTCGACCGTTTGGTAAACCTGAATCCATCATCGCTTTAGCCATTCCTTTAGAAAACTATCACACACCGAATCCACCAAAAAGGTGGAAGAGCGCCCAGAGCAATACACCCGAGATTACAGGGAAGGTTAGGTTATCGTCGAGTTTTCCAACGGGGAAAAGTTCGGCGATGGCACCTACGGCCCCAGAGAGTGGGGCAACAATAAGCAAACGCTCAGTCATTAAGTTTTGATTGTAGTAATAGACTGCCGCAGTCAGCGTGCAGACGAAGAAGGCACCCATTGTCCCTTGCAGACTCTTACTCCCAAAAAGTTTGTCTTTGCCATATCGAATTCCGAAGAAGCTCGCGCTCGGATCGCCGAAAGCTAAGAACAACACAGTTAGTGTCACAATGTGCTTGTCACCGAAAAGCATTAGAACGATTCCGCCCATAAGCAAATAGCTCAGGCCCGATAGATTCGTTGCTTCATGCGAGCGCATGACAGGTCCAAGAATACGAAGGGTAAAATCGTTGAGCTTCGGATTATTTTTTCTAAGTACATCGTAAGGAATAATGATGAGCGCTGCGAGCCCAAGAATAATCCACGACTTTTCATGGCCCGCGACCTGATAAACAAACGCCATCATCGTCACGCCGAGGGCATGCCAGATCTTCCGAACCATATGAAGATCGGATTTGTTTTTCAGGTTGAGCATATGTTGCATGACTTGCATTCCTTGAATCCTTAGTTGCTCTTAGCTTAGATGAATTAAAACGTCGCCTATTAGCTGTCTACACACGCGGAAACCGTCACTTATTTAAACAGCCCTAGAATGACCTTAAACATTGGAAATGACTAGTGTATTGCTTTCGCCTGTGCGACCAGTTGGCGACTGCCACATTTCTGACACTTAAATGTGGCCATTTTCCCCATAATTTCAACAACTTACTTTGACCACAGTGAGCCCGGCCTTTGCAGTATTATGGCTCGGGAGGCTTATACTTTGGGTCCGACTTTGCTTGTGATGCGTTGCCACATTCTTCTAGCAGTCAGTCTTGTCGTGGGAATTCTATTTCCATCAAGAGATGCTTTTGCGGCACGCCAGTTTGAAATGCATCCCGGTTATTTGGAGAACGTTAATGGCGAGCGAAACGAAATCGTTGAAGACGTCATAGTTTTTGCTCCGCCCTCGGATGGCAAACCTGAACTTCGCGCGCAAATTTTCGACGAAAAATTAACTCGTGAATTTTCAGATCGCTACCACGCGAAATTCGGTTACACCGAACAACAGCGGGCGTATTTAGCGCCCAATCATCACACTTATTATCAAGATCAAACGAGTTATCGCGGAACCGCCGAAGAAACCGACGCTGAAAAGCGCCGCTTCGGTGAATACATGGTGCGAAAACTCGGTGAACATCACCTTGAACTTTACATGAAAAAAGATCCGAAGACGCGCGCCGTTTGGGCGGCAAAAGAACGTGTCACCAATGCGAGTATGGCTCTCGGAAAAGGAATCAAAGTTAGCGGGAAATACAATATCGCAGGTAAGTCCGCCGATTTTGTTTTCAAAAATCCGTGGCTCGACGCGAAGATGGTACTCATTCTTTCGAGCGGAAAAAGTCCCGAATCGGTTTTTACTCTCTCTCGCCCAATTACAAAAACAATCACCGCCGAGTCACATTACAAATTCGAAGATAACATTGTCGTGTTAGTTGGGAAGAAAGCACTCTCGCCAGTTTTGATGACGACATTGACGGCGTCCACATTTACCAAAGACGAAGGCATTTCCCGTAGAGAAAGTTTGTACCTAGCAGGGCTAACGTTTATTTACTAATCTGTTTTTTTGATTTTTTTGTAGAAGATCTACTGAAAATCTACGGAAAATCTACTGACGAGTGAGATGGATGTCGCGGGTTTCAACGGAACCGCTTGTAAGCTGCAACTGCAGGATCAATTTGTTTTCACCGACCACTAAATTAATGTAATCAGTCGCAAAACGTTTTGGATCGGGGACAAAAACCGTTGCACTAAATCCGTTTGCGGAATTAACGAGAGATATCGATTGAACATTTGCATTGCATACGTCCCCTCGAACGCGCACTTGGTGCACATTTAAATCCACAGTTCGTTCTGTGAGTGGCTCGCAACCGACTTTGACGTCCAGCACGCGAATCATAGCTTGCTCGTCTTGCCTGCCTGAGTCTTCAACGATGGACGCTGGAAGCCGGCCTGTGGTCGTGGCAGCGTGTCGCTTCAGAGTTGCGGGTGGTTGCACGAGAAAAAAGACCACAGCGACGCCAAAAATAGCGACTAAACCAAAGGTCCAGTAAATCATCTGGCGTTGGATCATTGAATTCAAGCTAGCCATGCCCCCGTGTGTGTCTCTTCTTCGGCGGGCAAGATCGTTAGCTAAACGGCTTGATTGTACTTAGATTACTTCTTTTTTTCTTTCGGCAAAGTTTTGAGGATAGTTTCCGCTGTTTCACTCGGTGAAACGGGCTTTTTCATGGTCTGCAAAAGCTGCTGCGACCGGACCTTTGATGAGAGTTTAATCTTAGCATCGCGTATGGACTCAATGATTTTGCGTGTGCGTTCATTATTGGCCATATCGGGCTTAATCTCTGCCATCAAATTCTCAAGGAGAGTGATGTAGGTCGCTTGAACTTTCGGAGTGTTCTCAGCTTTTAGCGCGTCGATACCTTCTTTTGCTAGCTCTTCGAGCACGACCTCAGTCGAGCCAAGATCGGCGAGTTCGCGACGAACTCGAGAATAGAGTTCTTCTCTCGAACCATCTTGATCGGGTCTTGAGAGCGCAATTCGCATTGCACCTTTTAATGCTTCAATTGATTCGGGCTGGGCCGTAATCGAATCTTCATCGTCATCATCTTTTTGGCCTGCTTGTGCATCTTCCGCGAGTTTCATCTTTTTACGGATGAGCTCGTTCACTTGATCCGAGTTCTTCATCATCAGTTGTGAGGAGTCATACTCAAGTTGTGCGTTTGCGGTGAAAGAAACGGCGAGCGTAATAAGAAAAGCTAAACAGTGTGTCATATGACTAGTATCTCCCGAGCTTGGCCGGGACGCAACGCCAGTTAAGTTTGCCAGTGGCCTGCACCGCTCCTAGGCCTTTTTTGATTTGCTCGGAGGCACAGCTACGGGCAAACTGTTTGCTCCAGATCATAGTCTTGTTCTTTTTTGGAGGCTCACTTGAAACAGCTTTTGTTCATCACACTTTTAGTACTGACTGGCTTGTCGCTTAATGGTTGTGCACCATCGGCAGCGCAACTTAAAAAAGTCATGGAAGAAAATCCAGACATCGTTTTCTCAGTTATCGAAAAACATCCAAGCGAATTCTTAGCGACGGTAAATAAGGCTGCGACTCATGCGCGCGCCGGCGAAGAAGAGCGAATGATGGCCGAAGAAACGAAGAAGCGCGATGAGGAATTTAAAAATCCGAAGAAACCTGAAGTTGCTGCGAATCGCGCATTCGAAGGTGCTGCGGATGCGAAAATTACAGTGATCGAATATTCAGACTTTGAGTGCCCGTACTGCAAACGTGGCGCAGCTACGACCCAACAAGTTTTGGAAGCCTACCCGGGCAAAGTAAAAGTTGTTTTCAAGAACAACCCGATCGAGCGTATCCATCCATCAGCGATGATCGCTTCTCAGTACTACGAGGCGATTGCACTTCAGGACATCAAAAAAGCCGGCGAGTTTAAGCACGCGGTTTTCCAAAGCCAACCAGGTTTGGCTGACGGTGAGAAGTTCTTAAAAGCGACTGCGAAGAAAGTGGGCGCGGATTTGGCGCGCGTAGCTAAAGATATTACTTCAGACGAGGTCAAAAAGCGGATCGCTGCTGACCAGGCTGAGGCTGAAAAATTCGAGTTTTCAGGAACCCCTGGCTACCTGATCAACGGTGTTAGCCTTCGAGGCGCATATCCAATCGACGAATTTAAGAAAATTATCGATAAGCACCTAGCAGGCGGCTGATTCTTACAAAAAATTTGATCTCGAAAAGGGCTGCATAGACAGCCCTTTTTTATTGGTTTAGAACCGTGGGATTCCGATCGGTTGATTTATTTTTGGGAGATCAAATGGCAACGAAGAACATACAACTTCCTGAGCTTGGTGAAGGTGTCACTGAAGGCGAACTCGTTAAGTGGACAATCAAACCTGGTGACAAAATTCAAGCCGATCAAACCATCGCGGAAATGATGACCGATAAAGCGACGGTTGAAGTTCCAAGTCCTACTGCCGGCACCGTTAAAGAATTAAAATTTAAAGAAGGCGAAGTGGTTTCTGTCGGTAATGTGATGATCGTCATCGAAACAGATGGCGCCGGTGCGCAACCTGCGAAAACCGAATCAGCTCCAACTAAAGCACCTTCCGCTCAGCCAGCGTCTCAGTCAGCGTCTCAATCAGCAATGGATGTTTATCCTCCACCAGCTGCCAGCAAAGTTTTAGCAACTCCTGCAACTCGCAGGCTTGCGCGTGAGATGAACGTTGATATCAACGGTGTATCGGGTAGCGGACTCTCTGGCCGAGTGACTCGCGACGATGTCATGGACGCACGAGGTGCGGGTGCGACAACTGCTGGCCCAGCAACTTACCAATCGCCGACCCAATCAACCAACCAATCAACGACAACTCCGCGCCCTGCTTATCAGAGCCCTCCAGGAACTAAAGATGAGCGTGTGCCTCTCAAAGGTATTCGTAAAAAAATCGCTGAGAACATGCAGATGGCAAAGCATATCATTCCTCACTTCACGTTGATGGATGAAGCCAATGTCACGGCACTCGTGAATATGCGCGAAGAACTCAAAGCAGCAGGCGAGAAAACAGGCGTTAAAGTGACTTACATGCCTTTTGTTTTCAAAGCACTCATCGCGACGGTTCGCGAATTCCCGCAATTCAACGCGAGCATCGATGATGCTGCCGGCGAAATCGTTTACAAGAAAAACTTCAACATTGGTTTCGCAGCTGACACTCCGAACGGACTTCTAGTTCCTGTCGTGAAGAACGCTGATCAGAAAACTGTGGTTCAAGTTGCTGCAGATATTAATGACCTCGCCAAAAAAGCACGCGATGGAAAACTCACTCTCGACGAAATGAAGGGTGCGACGTTTACTGTCACGAACATTGGTTCGATCGGCGGTACGTATGCGACACCTGTTATTAACCATCCTGAAGTTTTCATTTTCGGAATGTACAAAATCCAAGACAAGCCGATTCTGGTCGATGGACAGATCGAATTTATCAAGACGATGAATTTCACAGTCACATGCGATCATCGATTGATCGACGGCGCTGTCGCTGCTCGCTTCTTAAAAGCGTTCATCAACCGCATCGAGAACCCCGGCGTTCTCATGCTTGATATGATGTAAAGAGGTGACTTTGGGTCACCGAGCATTTGAAAGGTTGAAACATGGCGCAAAAGTTTGATGTTGTTGTAGTTGGTGCTGGTCCTGGTGGTTATGTTGCTGCCATTCGTTCGGCGCAATTGGGTTTGAGCACCGCTGTTATCGAGCGCGAATACATGGGCGGCGTTTGTTTAAACGTCGGCTGTATTCCCTCGAAGGCGATGATCACTGCCGGTCACTTTTACAACAAGCTCACTCATGGTGCCGCGGCAGAAATGGGTTTCAAAGTTAAAGGCGACATTTCGGTCGACATGGCACAGCTTCAAAAATGGAAGCAATCTGTGTGCGATAAAATGGCGGGCGGAGTTGAACAACTTTGCAAAGGCAATGGTGTCACGATTCTTCGCGGTGAAGCTTCGTTTAAGTCGGCTACTGAAATTTCTGTGAAATCTTCAAGCGGACTCGAATCCGTGACGGCAAAAAACTTCATTATCGCAACGGGTTCACGCCCGATCGAGATTCCAGGATTCGCGTTCGACGAAAAAACAATTGTGTCTTCAACCGGTGCACTTGCATTCACGGAGTTGCCTAAGAAATTAGTTGTTATCGGTGGCGGATATATCGGACTCGAACTTGGCTCGATGTACGCCCATCTCGGAACCGAAGTGACGATTGTTGAGGCGAACAAAGGTGTGCTCACGGGTGCTGCTGATCCTGAGTGTGTGCAAGTGGTTGCACGAAAGCTTAAGAAAATCGGTGTCGAAGTTTTAGCTGAAGCAAAAGCTAAGAGTGCGAAGAAGGTTGGAAACGGGGTTGAGGTCGTTGTTGAAGTTGGTGGTAAAGAGCAAACGATAAAAGCTGATAAAGTTGCAGTGACCGTCGGACGTAAACCAAATTCAGATCAAGCGAACTTAAAAGGTATCGGCCTTCAAATTGATGAGCGTGGTTTCATTAAGGTGAACGCCCAACGCAGAACTTCGATTCCAAATATATATGCGATCGGTGATATCGCCGGTCAGCCGATGCTTGCGCACAAAGCTTCCCACGAGGGCGTTTTAGTTGCTGAGGTCATCTCGGGGCAAAATCGTGCTTACGATGCGAAGACAGTTCCCGCTGTCATTTTTGTTGATCCAGAAATCGCGGCAGCTGGAATGACTGAAGAGGAAGCTAAGAAGGCTGGTCACGCAGAACTTAAGATCGGCAAATTTCCATTCGGCGCAAACGGCCGTGCAGTTTCAATGCAAGAGGCAGAAGGCTTCATAAAAATGATCGCTGACGCAAAGACACATGTGATCCTCGGAGTTCACATTGTAGGACCGGATGCGAGCAACCTCATTTCGGAAGCGGTACTGGCGATTGAAATGGGCGCGCGAATTGAGGACATTGCGCTTTCGATTCATCCACATCCAACTTTGGGTGAAACGATGATGGAAGCTGCGGAGGCAACTCTCGGTCATGCTATCCACGTGATTCAAAAGCCGCTCGGCGGCCGCAAAGACGGTAACGGCGCCCGAGTGAATCCTTAACCAGACCCTATAAGGTGCCCAACCAAAGTATAAGATCGCAGCGCTAAGTACCTGTGATCAATGCGAGTGTTTCTAAAAGACTTGCCAAAGATGCCGCCCTTCGTTGGAATTCAATTGGGGGCCACAATAATGACGAAGTTTTTTTGGATCGCAGGGATCTTTTTTACGCTTATCGTTCATGCCACAACTGTTCCTCCCAACGTGACCTCGCAACAAAAGACAAAATGGGATGAGTGGCCAACCGACGTATTGGAAAGCCAATACGTTGAAGCTCTGACCGAGAAGTTCGGCGGTAGATTCGGGACCCCTGAAGATCAAATCCTTCTCACCTATATCGATTATCTCAAAACTAAAGACGCTAAAAAAGGCGAAGCCTTCATCACTGCTTGGAAACAGTTGGTGCGATCAAAGAACGGTGCACTTAAGGGACCTGCGTTGGCGTTGTTCGACGGCGCTTCGGCACGTTGCTGGCCTCAGGCTTTCAACGGCAAGCCATTCTGTAGTCAGAGCATCGGGACCCTTACGTTTCGCTACCTACCTTCTTTGGTGAAGATGAAAGACAAGCCAGCCATGGAGCTTTTGGCTCTATATCCAGCCTTATTTGGAAGCCTCGAGGGCACTGAAGCGGAAGCGTATTCGGGTTTCATCAAGGATTGGGCAAATTCACGTCGTCACGAGGTGATGCTTAAAGAGATCCGCGCCTCAAATCCCCAGCTAAAAGCGCGAACATACAGCGCTTTAGACTAATTCCTCTGGGTTTTTTCTCTGATTTTTTCTCTGGCTAACTTTAAGACGGCCCTGGAATTATTTCTCCCTTTCAAAATCCTGACGAGACCTTCTGCGAACTTCGTATATATTCATCGCTATCTTCAAGCGAGGTTTTATGAAGCAGTTCGTATTTGCATTGGTTCTTCTTTCTTCTCAATTTGCATTCGCAGACCATTTTGGCTGCACATTGAAAAACGGCTTTGAATCGACTGAGCGAATTGCAGAGTATCGTGTCCGCGAAGCTTCGGTGTTTGCGCGCCCATTTACATGCACGGGACAAATGAAAGACGGAACGACCACGGTCGTGTTGTCTTCTACTGAAACAGATAACGTCTCTACCGTACGAGTTGGATTGAATGGTCAAACTGCAAAGGCAGAACTGACGGGCCTTGATGTTCACGGTGATGGTATCGATACAGCTACTTGCGAATGCGGACTTCGTTAACAGGCCAGTTTTAAATAAACAGGCTACTTTTTTTCGATTGAGAACGCGACTTTTTTAACGCCCGCTTTTTTTACGATATCAATGATCGTGGTAAGACGTTCTAGTGTGACGTCTTTATCCGCCGCCAAAATCGCAGCCGTTTCTGGCTGCGCCTGAATAAGCCCAGAAGCATAAACAGTAATGTCCTCCATCGAGGACACTTTTCCGTTGAGCATGATCTGACCGTCGCGTGCGATGGTGATGTTCAGAGGTGTGGACGGTGTTTCGTCGCCTGAACTCGCCTTCGGTAAATTGATATCGATGCTTGGTTTCAAAACGAGCGGTGCCGTGACCATAAAGATGATCAATACGACCAAAATGATGTCGACCAACGGGACGACGTTGATCTGACTTATTGGTTCCTCTTCGCTACCGCTAATGTGGCCGGCCATGGATTACGCCTTCGATCTTTGTTTTGCATACGCTACACACAGGTCGCGAACGGCTTCGATGCTCTGAAGTGACATGCGAACTTTACGTTGAAAGTGGTTGTACGCAATGACCGCTGGGATCGCTACGATCAGACCAACAGCGGTTGCAACGAGCGCTTCTGCGATACCCGACATTACGACTTCATTTCCAGCGCCTGAGTTCGAAGACAAATCGCGGAATGCGCGCATGATACCGAGAACTGTTCCAAGGAGACCGACGAATGGAGCGTTGGCGCCAACGGTTGCCAAGAAATTCAGTGAACGCTCAAGGTTCGGGCGCTCAGTCAGTGCGAATGAATTAAAAATTTCTTCGACGCCATTTGGGCCGTTTTCTCGAGCATGACGCAAGCCATAGGAGAGTGCGCGTCCTTCAAGAGATTCACGATCTTTACTAAGTTCTTCCAAGTCACTTAAGTTGTGCGATGAAAGGACCTCGCGGAGGCGTGCTTTGATACGATTGCTGTTTGCGCTCACTTGCCGCAGCGTGAGCCATCTCTCCAAGATCATTCCAACGCTGATAACGCTGACGATGATGAGTAACCAAAGAATGGCTTCGGCGCCACCTTGTGCGATGAGAAACAGCTTTTCTGTGAGCACTGCGGTCTCCTTTATGAGGGCTTCAATTATTTCTAGAGTCCGCAAAGGTGGTCAAGGTATGATTCGGGTTCTATGTCGCCTCAACGCGGAACTACATTATTTATCATCGTCTTAGCCATCCTTTGTACAATGCTCAGTTGCAGTTGGAGAAAAGCGGGTCCTCCTGGCATTTTATTGATCGTTATTGAGGATTTTGGTTTCGCTTCCGCAACATGTAACGAAGAAAGTACGGGCGACCGCGCAACCGGGATTGAAATTTTGTGCGCGGAGACAGTTCGATTCACGCATGCGTACACACCTTCGACTCTCGGAGGTCCAGCTTTAGCTTCAATCTTCACAGGTCGCTATCCGCATGATCATGGCGTTCGCAATAATGGGAACTCTTTTCTCAGCGCGAAGATCGACACTGTGGCAGAAATTGCGGTTCGTTCAGGCTATCGCACAGCGTTTTTCGGTGGTGGCCCATCGGTGTTTCGAAACTCAGGATTGAATCAAGGATTCGAAACATTCGACGACAACATCGTACCTCGACCCCGTTTACTTTATCGACCCGCTACGGAAGTCGTGAATCTTTTCACGCAGTGGCGAAAGTACGAAACGAGCCGTAAGCCCTACTTTGGCGTGCTTCATTTCGCAGATTTGAAGTTTCTTGGTGGTGCGACGGTCAACGACCTGGGAGAAGTTCGTCCGAGCGGTTATCGAAGTCAGCTGGATGAAGTCGATGAATCTCTTGGTGGATTGTTTCGTAAACTGAAGAGTGACAACCTTTGGGATAATTCGACGATCATCGTCGCGGGCTTAAGTGGTTATGCCGATACAGCTCGAATCGGTGAACTGCAAGAAACCAATCTGCATAGCGAAAACACCCGCGTTAGTTTGTTTATCAAGCCTGCGCGGAAGGATCGCGAAGGTTCGTTTAATTGGAAGATCGATCCAAATGTCACTCTTGTGGACCTCGGTGCAACTCTGTTTGAGATTTTCGGCAAAGAAATTCCGAACAGCGCTCTAGTAACAACTTCGCTGCGTTCGACTTTTGAGAAGCCCGACGCGATTTGGCCGATCGACCGATTGATCTTGGTTGAATCTGACTGGGCTAATTGGAAAGGTGTTGGACGAAGGCGGACCGCTCTTCGAAAGGGACCATTTCTATACTTACATGACGATCGGCCGCGCGTTTTCAACACTTTAACGGATAGTCTTGAAACGTCTCCTTTACCCGTCACGGATTTGCGCTATGGAGAAATACGAAAACCGTTTGAAGATTATGTTCGTGAAGTTGGACTGTTGCCATTTGAAAAGCTGAAGCCTCAGATTGCAGAAAAAGTTTACTTGGGCGAGCAGCTTTGGCAGCAGGTAAATCCGCCCGCAGATGTTTGGGAACGCCTTCGAACTTTGGCTCGACGTTTTCCAGAGGATGTCCAATTGCAAGGGTGGAGCGCGATCGTGGCACTCCGAACTGGAAAATGGGCAGAGCTACGTGAGGCGGGGTCACGAACTCTTCAGCATGTATGGTCATATGTTTCCGATATGAATCGGGGAGTGGATGCAGATCCACCTGCGCATCCTTGCTTAAAGTATTTCACCGGAAAGCAAAGATCGAAGCAACCGACTCTAAGAGAATGCCCAAATCCGGAATTACTCGAGCTCGCAACGTGGAATGACGAGACCAAGAAACAAAGCGTTCGTCAGCAGGCGTTGGATCATTTTGTTCAGCTCTACACCCAAAGTAGCGTTGATGAAAAAATCGCAGAGCTAAATTTTGCTTCCGGGCACAGCTGGGATGTTCCGCTTTCTAAGCCAGCGGGACCAAATCTCGTGGAGCTGATCCTGGCTTTGCCAGAGCAAAAGCGCTTTCAGCAAGTTCTTGCTAAGAGACTCTCAGGGGAAAACGAGTGATTTGATTTGTGTACGTCGTTCGAGCTTGCTCGCGATGGTGTAGAGCGAGTCTTCATCAAGTGCTTTTAAACCACTCGTCGCAGGCACACGTGAAATCGTTTGAATATGCACGAGTTTCGGCCTGATCAGTCCAAGAACTTCAATCCAGTCGTCAAGATCTGTATTCGTTGTGTTGTCTAGCGAGCCGTGTACGAACATCGCCTGAACAATAAAGTCTTTTAAATGCCGGGCATGGCGGATGACTGAGGAAAGATTGCTTCGTGAAAGCGGCGAGTTCAAAGCCTTAAATGACTTTTCATTCCCGACATCGATTTTTAGAACTCGCTGATCAAGTTTATTTGCGGCTTCATAAACTTTTCGGCTATCGAAGTGTGCGCCATTGGTTACCAATACGATTTCAGTATCTGGCAAATAAGTCGCTCGCATTTTCAATAACAAGTCGACGATTTCACTGAACATCGGGTGCAGCGTTGGTTCGCCATTTCCAGAAATGAGAATCGTTTTGATTTTTTCAGTACCAACGCGTGCTTTGCTAAAACCTTCATCGAGTTGGCGAGTGAGATCTTCGAAGGTAGGAAAAGAAATTTCGGATTTGAGTTTGTTTAAGCGAACTTCTGTTCTACCAAGATCGCAGTAAGCACAATCAAAAGAACAGGCTTTCTTGCCTTCGCCTAAAAGGTTAACCCCAAGGGCGAAGCCAAAACGTCGGCTTTGAACCGGGCCATAGACGGCTGGCATCGATTTTTGCTCTCGCAAAAGAAGTGCTGCATATTCTTCAGGAAGCACAACTGCTTTCATGCGCTCAACTCGCTTAAGTCTGCTTCATCAGGCAGATCTAAGACTCCCACCCAAAACGCACCGTTTGGATTTTGCGAAGAAAGTTGGCGGGTTATGTTCTCAACAGTGAGTTGATCTCGATTTAACGAATAGAGCGAGGCTGGGGGCACTGATTGGCTAAGTAACACAAGACGATCACCCGGCTGCGCGCGGAAATTATTAACGCTTAAGTTGAGCGAAGATTCGATTCCGAGCAGTTGATGCGGAAGTGAGGGCAACATCTCACCTGGTCCGCTGAGATCAGCTGCCAGATCGACGGAACTTCCAAGTGGAATCATGACACCATTGCCACGGGACAAGAATAAATGTGGCTGACCAACTTGGACCCAAAGGAGTTCATGCTCATTGAAAGACGCTGCGAAAAGTTCTACGCCCGCTTTGAACTCATCCTTATTTTCATCTCGATAAAGAGCATCATTTGCCAGCATCACGGCCGTACGTAAATGGTTTGCTTCATACGACAAGCAGCTTAACCGAGGGAAAGGCGATGTCGCTTCTTTGTCGGCTTTGGCCATCGTGTAATAATCAGTAATGAGTTCGATCGTTTTACGAGCGATATTTCGTGGACCCCATGGCGTTACGACTACCAATAGCTTGGATTCACTATCGAGATGAAACTCAGGTCGCGGGCGGGGGTTATTCCCGCTATATGGACGCTCAATGAAGGAAAGTTTTTTTTCGCTCACTTGCCACTTCCATATTGTCTTAGTTTCGACTGCGCTCGGCGATAATATTCGCCTTCAGGACGGTCGATCTCCAAGATTTTGCGCCATTTTTCTTTCGCTGTCTCAACGTTACCTAAGCCTTCTTCTAAAACGCTATCCGAGTAGATGGATTGTAGCTGTCCATTCAGCTCGCGAACGATGCGATCCGTGATTTCGGGAATACGAGGATCGTTCGGCGCAACTGCCCTTGCATTTTTAAGCTCGGCAAATGCTTCGCGATTCTTACCAGCGGAATAAAGTTTCTCAACGTTATCAATTCGACGTGCGATTTCTTTATCGAGGCCAGCTTTGAGCTTCGCTAAACGCTCACGACCTTTTTCTTTTAGGTCGTCTGGATCCGGGAAGCTTGCGTTAAGCATGTTTCCCCAAGCGGTGATGGCCGAGAGCATATCGCCTGAGTTCTCGAGTTTATCGGCTTTCTGGTAAAGCGAGCGACCGCGAGCCAAGCTTCGTGCATAGTCGGCTTTGTTTGCCATACGGAGGCGTTCAGTTTGCAAACGGTTTTCAACCTCAGACAACATGTTTTGCATTTGTTGGTTCTCTGGGTCGAGGGTCATTGCCTCAGCTAAACACTCTTGAACTTTTGTGACTGTGCTTGCAGATCTTGCAACCGGTTTGCAGTTGGCAATAGACTGTTCGACCTTAAGACGATTTTCTTCTATGCGGCGTTGTTCTTCGGCAATTGCAATTCGGCGAAGACGATCTTCTTCGCGCTGACGAATTTCTTCTCTGAGTTTGAACGATTCCTCGTATCCCTCGGGTAAAATGAGATGGATCTTTTCCAGCTGCTGAGCGGAAAGTTCGGATTTTTGATTTAGATAAAGGTTATAGGCCATCTGATAAGTATCGCGAACCAACTTTTTCTGTGGTTCAGGAAGTTTATCGAACGCCATTTTCTTTGTATCGTTCGCGGACGGCGAGGTTGGCTTACTTGATTCGCTCTCGCCACCAAAGATAAAGGCGATGATCAGCAAAACAGCCGCGACCGTTGCAAAGATTCTTGTTCGAGGGTTCGAAAAGTCGAGACCTTTTTTCTTCAAGATCGGCATGCCGCTCGAATCGATCTGTACAACGCCACCATGCGTGTGACCAGGGAACGACAGAACATTTCCGTATTCAGCTCCCGGCGGCAATTGCGTTAACTGTTGCGGCAGAACAACCAATTTATTTTTGAAATGCGGATCGCGGATTTCAAAGTGTAAAGTCGTCGAGCCAACGCCGATCACGTCGCCACTCTTAATTGGCGTTAACTCATCCGTACGGAGTTTTGAGCCATTAAGAAGCGTTCCATTTGAGCTTCCAAGATCTCGAATGAAAAAGTCGCTACCAACTGCACTGAGTTCAAAGTGACGTCGGCTGGATTTGACGTCGTCGAGCGCAATGTCGCAAGCGTCGCGACCTGCAACCCACATATTTCCTTCAAGGCGAAGGGTTTCTTCCGTGCCTTCGGAATCTTTTACGATGCGAATGTACGGCAAGTTTGAAACTTGCGCGACCATCGTCGCACCATAGTCATCGCCTGAATCATCATTGTAATTATTTGCAGGAGCGGCATTCACCACAACTGCCGGCGGATTCGCAGCGGCTACAAAATCAGATTCATAGCCAGAAGCTTTTTGCAGAGCCTGTTTTAATTCAGTCTGCGCAAAGAAGAAGTCGTACTGCGAAACTTTGAACGATGTACCTTCTGTGAGGACGAGTTCAGAGACAGCTTCGCCGTTATAAAGAACCGAACCAAGCTTTGACGTAACTTCAACCGTCCATTGACCGTTCTGTTCAAAAACACGGAAATGCTGACGAGAAATTCCTGGGAATTCGCCGAGCTGAATCTCACAGCCCGAAGAACGACCGGCGAAATATTCTTTTCCAGATTCGAGTTCAATCGTTGCGACTTCGGCACCGTTAAGAAAAATGCGGAGGAGAAGTCTGACGTTATTCATCAGAACCTCCCTTCTTGCAAAGTATCGCACTCATTTTTGAGAGCCATAGCTTCTTTGCCTTTGATGTCCATCGACGCGTTTTCGCCGAGCGCTTTGATTGCGGCATTCAGCGAAGATGAGCAACGGTTGTACATCATTCGCTCGCGATATTTTTTGCCTTCTAAAATATGGCTCACGATGAACTCATCGCGGGCACGCAGCGAAAGCGTGTAGTACCGCTTCGCAAGCTCGTGACTAGGATCGATCGCACGCGAAGTCTCGAAAGATTTAATTGCGCGCGAATAGTTTCCTTTTTGGTGATCACGGAAGCCCTGCAAGTAATGCGACTGCGCTTCTTCGTAACGTCTTTTTTCGCTTTCATTCGCGAACTTCCGTTGACGGACGAAAAGTTCTTGGCGGTCTTCTGAGCCTTTGATTTCAGCTTCGATTTCTTCAATCGTGCGAAGTGAATTGTCCTTCTTTTGAAGAACGGTTTCGCCCATCATCAGCCATGCAAATAGACCACCGAGACCAAGTACGATTATATAGAAGCGGAGTCGGCCGTTATCAGCGCGGCTTCGGCCTGAAGACTGCGGGCTTGGATCAGCTGCGCCACCTAATTTATAGGCTTGAGCCATTGCAAGATGTGGGGCTGCGCCTCTTGGTACATTCGCAGGCACACCAACGGTATCCATGCGGAATACAAGTTCCGTTTCACCGATTTGAATGCGATCGCCATTGTGTAGAAGGGCTTCTGAAACTTGTAAGTCATTAACTTGCATTGCCCCGCGCGAGCCTAAATCGACGATGACGACGCCGTCATTTCTGAATTCAATGTAAGCTTGATTGCGGCTGACTTTGAGGTCGCTTAATACGATGTCATTACCAGTGTCGCGACCAATAGTGACCTTCGGTGGCAAAAGCTGATAGCTCTTCCCACGATCGGGTCCCATCTTCACGGAGACCGTGAAGCGGAACGAGGTCATCATTTGGGCCACAGCACCTGACTTCATTAAGCGGCCTCCTCCCCAGCAAACAGAATGGTGACAATGTAATAGGCTGGTTCACCATTTGTGCCGCAGATGGCTTGCGCGCGAACTTGATACGGTTGTCCCGCAAACGGCAGGTCTGCAGTTGCAACACGATCAGGAGTTCCACGCAGGCGTGGTACGAGGTCACGTAAGTTTAATTGTAAAGTTGAGTCAGGAATATCGTTGATCGTGCGACCGCGAAGATCAACACCGCCACCAACTAAACGATCAAATGCACCGTTGCTGATAATAATACGCTCATCGAGTGCATTAAGTGCCATCGCTGCATCGCCAATCATACCGATGACGTTGATCGCTTCTGCATCACGATTGATTGCAATCGGCATGTCCTGGCCGCCGCCAGATCCAATCCGGCTCAAGGCACTATTAATATTAGATGCCAAGCGCTCAAGAGCGGGGAAGCGGTACGAAGTTTTCAGATCGTCGCGTCCTTCACGGAGAGCATCATCGAGCTTCGCATTGAGTTCTACGATTGGATGTTCAACGACTTTGAGTAAGAAGAAGAACAGTGCAATTCCAAGAACGATTGCGATCGCAAATATTTGAATGAAAAGACCGAATATCAAATCTGACTTCGCTGCCGTGGACTCGATATCGTAGAATACGACTGCGTAAGCAATCGCAGAAGCGTCTCGAAGATCCGAGTTGTACGCCACGATTGGCACACTTGCGCCGATGAGAGAGTCATCGATATTCTCAACCAATTCTTTGTCTGATCTACGTGCGCGAACAACGAACGTTTTATCTGCGTAGCCACCGCGCAAGTTCGCAGGCGCAATGACCGAGCCGTCTTTGGCGTTGATGATCAGGACTGCGCTTACGCCGTCTTCAATTTCGGCTGCGCGGGTAGTGATCGCAATTTCGTTTTTCTCAAGCAATGCTTGTCTGTTTGTAGCGGCAAGACTTCGCGCAATCGATTTGGCGCGACGTTGGCTTTCAGATTGTACGCTCGACTTAATCATTCCAGTCGTCGGAATCATGACCACAACAGTGACGAGCGCAAGATAGAGGCCGACCATCGCGCCCAGCACCCAGCGGTACTCCCATGAGCGCGCGATATGATAGATGCCAGGCATGGCAACGTTATCTATATAGTCTAAAAAGTTTTGCCATACGCCCATTAGTCCAGGTGCTGAGGCAGGAGCTGGCTGAGACATCTGCTGTGCCGGGATCGAGTCATGTGGCTGATTCCATGCTTGCTGAGGGCGCTGATAACTGAGGAGTGCATGCTCTGGCATACTCAAGATGTCACAAAGAACTTCGTGGAACGCGAGCTTATCGCCACTTGTGAGTTTTTGATTCTGGATTCTCACGCCGTTTACGAAAGTTCCGTTTCGTGAGTTCATGTCGGAAACGATCACTTTCGTTTCGCTCACGAATATAGAAGCATGTTCTTTCGAAATGCCCTGGCTATTGATTTTCACTTCGCACGAAGGTCCGCGACCCAGAATTGTTTTTCCAGGACGAAGTGGAATAATTTGGCCAGCCTGAGGGCCACTCAGAATTCTAATCGCCCACATGCAGTTCATCTCCAATTTCAACCGGCCGACGAGAAAGTGTTCCCGCTGGCATTTCAAATACCGAACTTGCCTTGAACGCAGGTAAAGTCATGCGCCACGGCCCCATATTCTTACAAACTTTGCGAACCACCAAACGTTCGTCGACAAATACAACGTCGATTGGGAAACGCATGAACCATGTATGAATCGAATTACAGCTCTTAATCCAAAGTGCATTACCTTCAGAAAGTGAACGCTCGCCAAGTAGCCCTTTCGCGCGAGCATAGAAGCTGGCAGCGACTTTAACTTCGCGTGCGAGTTCTAAATTTCTGGTTCGATTCAATAAACGCTTCATTTCAATCCATACATAAATTGTAAAGCCACCGGCGCGAACACCATGATGAACACGGCCGGTAGGATAAATATCATCAGCGGAATTAAAATTGCTTGAGATGCGCGCGCTCCAGCTTTTTCTGCACGAACGAAACGCTCAAGACGAATTTGTTCCGATTGGTCTTTCAAAACTTTTCCAATACTCGCACCTGTTGAGTCCGCGTCGACAACGACGTTCACGAAGCTGCTGATCTCGTTGATGTCGAGACGGCGCGATAATCCGCGAAGCGCATCGGCTCTTGACGAACCGAGACTGATATCGCGAAGGACGTTTTCGAGTTCTTCTGCCAGCACGCTGCCAGAGCCACGAGCTTTCTCAGTGATGCGTTGGATAGCACCTTGGAAATCAAGACCCGCTTCAGTCGACAGCGCAAGCAAGTCGATGAAGAATGGCAAATCGGCTAATACCGAAACCTGACGTTGGCTGCGTTGTGCATTCGCATGAAAGTGCGGCAGATAAATTCCCGCCGGAACGATAGTGAGAAGAATGAAGAGCGACGGGAAGCCAAGTGACAACGCGAAGTTCAAAATCAAAAGCACGATCGGGAGCATCGCGCCCCACAAAATTTGTAAGCCGATGAACTCATCGACGTTGAGCTCGCTATTCAAGCCACTCGTGAGAATTTTTTGCTCAACTCTTTTTCGGTAGCGAGGGTTCTTGATGCGCAACGCATGTTGCAATGTGAATTGATGAACAAGCGTGCGCGATACTTCGATGATTTGTGATTTCGATTTCTCAGGCGCGGTACCCGATGCCCACGACAAAGCCTTTGCGTCGGCATTTTGTGCGAACAAAGTCGAAACAGACCAGTACACAGAAATCCCTGCGATGAGGATGAACAGTATTGGTGCTAATTCGCTTCCCATTTCAAACCTTTCTGTGATGTAACTCGGACATGAAACAGCTGATCCTTGCGTCACAATCACCGCGTCGACGTGAACTTCTTGAAACTGCAGGTTTCAAGTTCACTGTGTCCGCTATTCAAGTATCGGAAATTCCAGACGAAAATTTGAGTTTAGAGGCACAAATTCAACAGTTGGCCCTCGAGAAAGCCAAGGCTTTAGTCGACTCTGGTAACATATTGAAAGAACAGGGCTTTTTACTGCTTAGTGCGGATACAGTTGTCGTTTTAGGTGACAAGGTCCTAGGCAAGCCTGCTAACAAAGTGGAAAGCGCGCAGTTCCTCCGTCAACTTTCTGGACAAAAGCACAGGGTGATTACTGCGGTTTGTCTGTGGGACCTGGACTCAGGTCGAGTCGCAAAAGACTTCGATCAGACATGGGTCACGTTCCGAAAATTGAGTGAAGCTGAGATCCAAGAGTACGCGGATAGCGGTGATGGGCGCGACAAAGCCGGCGGCTACGGTATCCAAGGGACAGCGAGTAAGTTTGTCGCGAAAATTGAAGGTGCGATGGACACTGTCGTGGGTCTTCCGGTTCGTTTAGTTGAGAGGATGATAGAAGATAATGGCTGGGTCGTCGATCGCCGCTAATTTAACACAAGTTCGTAGCCAGATTTCGAGCGCATGTAAGCGTTTTGACCGACTCGAGGGCGATGTCAAAATTGTAGCGGTTTCGAAAACGAAGCCACTTGTCGACATCGATGAAGCAGCGGCCGCAGGACAAACGATTTTTGCAGAAAATTATGTGCAAGAAGCGGTCGAAAAAATCTTGGCACGTCCAAAACTTGACTGGCATTTCATCGGCTCACTGCAAACCAACAAAGTAAAAGACATTATCGGCCGCGTTTCACTGATTCATTCCGTTGATCGCATGAAATTGCTCGCTGAAATTAGTAAAGAGGCTTCGAAAAATTCGATCGTGCAGGATGTTTTACTGCAAGTGCACATCGGTGCTGAAGCCACGAAGCATGGTTTTTATGAAGACGACCTCACTCGAGATTTTCTCTCGATGGCGGCCATGCCCGGCGTTCAACTTCGCGGCCTGATGGCGATGCCACCACTTAGCGAAGATGAAGCTGTTAGTCTCCGATATTTCCGCGAGCTCCACGAAATCCACACCAAGCTAAAGAAAATGCTGGAGTCGGATAAGCGTGATGCTTTTGGCTATCTTTCAATGGGAACTACTTCCGATTTTGCGGCCGCGATCGCAGAAGGCGCCACGCACGTGCGAATAGGCACGGCTATCTTCGGAGAGCGCGAGCGCAAGGCCTAGACCGCCCCCCTTTTTCCCGCTAACTTCAAGGGTACGCCAACGTTGGCGACTTCGCCGCAGGCGAGCGAGCGAAGCGAGGCGCCAACGTTAATAGGGACGCGGCGAGTCTGGAGCGAACTAAAGTGTTACTCAATCACCGAAAAATTGGATTCTTAGGCGCAGGAAATATGGCTCAAGCCATTATTCATCAGTTGATCGAGACAAAAACTCTTAAGGCCTCTCAAGTGTGGGCATCGAATCGCTCCGAGGGAAAACTTTTAAAGCTTTCTCAAGAGTACGGAATTGGGATTTGTAAAACCAACGAAGAACTCGTCGATCAGTGTGACATCGTAATTTTCGGAACGAAGCCGCAAGACTTAACTGAAGCAATCGAACCGATTGCAACTTCATTCGTTGAGAGTCATCTTGTGATTTCACTTGCTGCCGGCATAACAATGGAATCTCTCCAAAAACTTTTGCCAGACGTTTCGCAAATGGCTCGGATTATGCCGAATACTCCGGTTGCGATCGGCCGCGCAGTTGTCGGCTATACGATGTCGCCGGGTGCGATTGTTGCGGAGCATACGATCCGTGAATTACTGAAACCACTTGGCTATTTAGTACGTGCTGACGAGGGCGAAGCGTTTCAAGCACTCACTGTTTCATGCGGAAGCGGAACCGGATTTGTCTATGAACTCATGCAGTACTGGACAGAATGGCTCGAAGAGCATGGTTTCGAGACGGCAGTCGCTCGCAAAATGACCGTCGAAACTTTTCTCGGCGCTGCGATGATGGCAGAAAAATCCGAAAATATTCCGCTTCAAGATTTGCAAGACCGAGTTGTTTCAAAAAAAGGTGTGACGGCTGCGGGCCTGCAATCAATGCGCGAACTCGACATCGAGCGCGCCCTCCGCTACAGCTTTGAAAAAGCCGTCATGCGCGACACTGAGCTAGCTGAAAAATCTTGATCAATCACAAAACAGGTTCAACGCAGGGCGAGTTCGTGCGCACGAACTAAGTTTATTAGTGACCGCGTTCTGGTCGGTAACCATTTCTATGTTGGACAGGAAAAATAAGGCCTGATTCAATATCGGAATGAACAAACTCATCGGGCACCTTTACAGAATCGGTTTTTACTTTGTAGGCGTGATTGTTTCGATTGCGATCTTGTACTTAGTTGAGCCGGGTAACATCACAGATAGAAAGCCTGATTTTACACTGCTCTGGATTGGCTCAACTACACTTGTTGGACTAATTCTTGTCAGACCTAAAAAGCCGATTCTGCAAGTTGTTGCTGGATCCTTGGTATCGGCCTTTATTTTCTTTTTGCCGTTTCTAGTGATTCTCGTGTTCGGCTTTCCGCAACAAGACTAAAACCAATTGGTTTCAAGCCAAGCAATAATCAGCAATTCGCACACATACGATCAAACAAAAAATTGAATGACGAAATGGGAACGAGAATTCGGGCCGGCGCGGGTATTGATGCGTCATTGCTTTAAGGCTTCGATCGGACCTATGCCAACCGGAAGCAATCCACAACTCACCGAATATTCCTAATTGAGCGTCCCTGAGAATGCAAAAATTCAGTCAATGCGAGGTGCGCTTGCGCCCAGCCTTCGGCTGCTAGGTTTTCTGCTTGAGAAACGCGTTGCTGATCTTGTGCAAGAGCGTTCGCATTGGTGCGGCCCGCTTGGAATCGGGCTAAACTTGATTTGAAAAGTCTGCGTGCAATTGTAACTGTCGCTTCTCGTTCACGAGCCGTTTCAGCAGCGATTTCTAAATTCTTCCGAGCAATTTCGTGGCGAACTGGAGCATCACGCTGCGTCTGTCGTAATTCGTACTCGGCGATCAGTGCTTCGGCACGTTGAACACGAAATTTTGTGTAGTCAGAAAGCCCTTCGAAGATCGGCATCGAAAGAGAAATCGCAGAAGACCAACCATCCGTTCTGACTCCGAGTTGTTCTTGCTGGTTTTGACGATAGGTAAAATCAATCGATGGAAGAATGGATCGTTTCGCTTGTTTAGTTCGTAATCGCACAGCCTCAAGTGATAGTTCCGCCATTCTCAGAGCTGGAACATTCGAGGTCTCTACTTTTATAGACAAAACTTTTGCAATCTCATCAGCAGTTAAGCGGTTTCTCCATGGCCACGTTTGTTCTAGCCGCGAAGCTTTGAGGTCCGAGTTCGGAGCTAGTTTCGAAACGCTTGCGAAGTCTTCATTGAGCTCTGATTCTGCGTTTCTTAATGTTGCTAATGAGTTTGAGTAGTCGATCGCAACCTGGTCCGCTTCCTCTCGGGACAAAACTCCTCGACGAAAGCGAGCCTCCGCAATTTCCAGAAGTTTTTTGGTATCGTCAGCGCGACTTTTCGCAATTCCCAACGCTTGTGTATCGACCAAAATTTCGACTAAGGCTTTTACTGCAGCAGCTTCAGCTTTTAATTCAGCTTCGCTCAATGCAATCTTCTCCGCATCTCGCAAAACGCTTGTCGCCTGAAGGCCCGCAACATCGGCGCCGAACCTAAACAAGTTCACGCTTGCCGAAGCACTTAGTGATTTGGCTTTTGTCTCGGGATCGCCTTCCTTCGTTTCGTTTGCTGAAACTGTCAGTGAAGGAAGAAAACCAAATTTCGCACCCGTGTGTTGAGCCTCTGCTTCCTCAACTTTCTGTCGTTGAATCGCGATCGAAGTGCTCGAAGCAAGAAGTTGATCTAGCGCCTGCGAAAAACTTAAGTCCCCACTTGGGGCAGCAGAGGCGCTCGCACTCAACACGAGTGCGATAGCGAAAAGCGCCAGCGCGAAACTCAAAAGTCTCATGCGTCGCGCTCCGAAACAGAAGAAGGCGCAATATTGGGAAGGATGCCGTCAGTAACAGCAGCGATTGGTGCGTGTGCAGCTTCATCCATGACGCGATTAAATTGGCGCCACTCAAGGTATGCAACCTGCAAACTCGGAACGACAAAGAGAGTTGTCAACATTGAGAAACCCAAGCCGCCGATGACTGCAATGCCCAACGGTTGCAGAATTTTTCCACCATCGCCCATACCAAGTGCGATCGGCATCATACCTAAAGCAGTTGTCAGCGATGTCATAAGAATCGGCCGCAAACGTTTTTTAGCAGCTGTTTGTGCGGCTAACGCAGGCGGCACGCCTTGGTCGACAAGTCGTTTTAGGAAATCGACAAGGATGATGCTGTTGGCGACGGAAATTCCGTTTAGAAGAATCACGCCAAGTGCTGAGTTTAGCGAAAGCGTACTTCCAAATACAAAAAGTGAGATCAATACGCCGATGAATCCGAGTGGAATCGACACGAGAACTAGTGCAGCACTTGCGATGTCGCCGAACTGAAAAATCATGGTGAGGAAAATAAAGAGTATGGACAATGCGACCGCAACACCAAGTTGATCAAGCGCCTTGGTGAGATCGCGACCTGCGTCCTCAAACGTTACGCTGACGCCTGAACCAAAATTCTTTTCCTTCAAAAATCCCTGAATGGCATTTTGCGCTTCGGTCGCAATCTTATTCGCATTTTTCTTATCGTCGTCAGACAAATACGCTTCAATCTTTACTAAGCTCTGACCGTCCACACGATAAAGTTGCGGCTCTTCACGTTCAACTTCGACACTTGCAAATGCGTTGAGCGGAACGATCTTGCCTGCAACACCAATCGGTAATGCGACTAAGTCTTCAAGGGAGTTGACCCTTTTCTCTGGAAACTTCATAAGGATGTCGGTCGGAACTGTGTCGACCGGAAGCGAGCCAATTTTACGTCCGTCAGTTGCGACTCGTGCAAGGTCGGCAACATCTTCGAAAGTGATCGCAGTCGAACGTGAAAACAATTGGGCAGTTGCCGGCTTAAGTTTGATGACTTCGACAAGGTCTGTGCTCGGTGTTGACCAAGCATCTCGATAGAATTTTTTGTTACGCAAAAATTCTTTTACTTCATCGGCAACTCGCAAGCGTTCTTTCGAGTTGTCACCGCGAACTGAAATCTCAAGATCAGGAGGCGTCGGAATCTTCATCTCCGAAGGGTTCCACTTTCGCGCCCGGAAGGTCAAAGTCGGGGTGTTCGTGAACTCCTCTTCAAGGGAAGTTTTAAATTTCTCGCCCATCGATTTGTCTTTAAGGCGAATCATTACGTTGGCGTCAGTGGCATTCCAGATACGGGTGTAGGTGTATGCGATTTTGTCGCCGAATTTTTCCAGAAGTTTCGCTTCAAGTTCGTCAACTTGCTCTTCCATTTGCCGTGACTGTGTGTTGTCGCGAGAACTGATGTTCCAGCGAATAAAATCAGTGTCTGGTGTCCCAATGATTTCCTTAGGAAGCTTTGGCAGCACGAGTGCTATTAGCAAAGCAAGAGACGCACATAGCGCAGCGTAGGTGCCATATTTCAGTCGGGGATTATTAATGAAATGAAAGATTGCGCGCGCATAGAAGTTTTCTAACTTGCGAAGATGCTTCTCGATCGGAGAATGGCCAAGATGTCGCCCTTTTTCGAGCGACATCATTTGCATTCGAACTGTTGGCACCAGAATGAGAGCAATGAAAGCAGAAAATCCGTGCGAGAATACAACGGCCATCGCTAGGTCGCCAAGAACCGCATTGGTCAAGCCAGACGTTAGAGCAAGCGGAAGAAAAACAACTAGAGACGCAATCGTAGAAGCAATTACAGGAAGTTTAACCTCTTGAACGGCTTCCACCACGAGGTTTATGCGGTCTTTCGCAGTCAGTGGTCCTTTCCACTCTTCGAACCTGCGGAAAATGTTTTCCATTACGACAACTGAGGCGTCAACATTCATACCCGCAGACAGTGCGAGTCCGCCAAGTGAAATCATATTCAGATTGATGCCAAATAATTTCATCATGATGAAAGCAAGAACAATGCTGATGGGAATTTCAATTGCTGCGGTAATTACATTGCGGATGTTGCCAATGAAAATAAACAGAACGAGCACGGCAAGAAAAGCCGCGATGAATACTTCATGTAGGACGTTGTTTACTGCCCGACGAATGAATTCCGACGGATCAATGATCACTCGGTAGCTGATGTCTCTCGGAAGATCCGCTTCGATTTCCTTAATCACCGACATTATGTCTTCCGACATTTTCTTGATGTTGCCGTCCGCTTTTGGCGAACCATAAAGTGAAACGGCGCTAGCACCACTCGTCTTATGGATCTGATGATTCGTGGAAATACCGTGTTCGATTTGAGCGATGTCACCAAGATGAACAATTTGGCCAGTAGATGCCTTGATCGGTAGTTGATTCAACTCTTCAAGGCTTGAAATTTGTCGATCCATCACGACGGCGTAGCTTGAATCCTTAATGCTGACGTTACCGCCGCTAAATGATCGGATGGAGCCTTGCAAACTTCGTTGCACATCATCTGGGAGGATCTGCAGCAGCGCCATTTTCTCTGGATTCAATTCGAGGCGAATAACTTTTTGATTTGGGTTCCAAAGTCCGACGCCTTCTGCGTCGACGACTCGAGCCATCTTTGGGGAAAGAATTGGATCTAAATATTTATACAACTCATCGAGACTTCGTTCTTGGCTGTAAAACATGAGTACAAAGAACCCGCTGTTTTGATTCCAGGAATAGACGCCGAGAGAATCACGAACCTCTTCGGTCATTCCTGACACCAGGCTGGTCATTTTGGATTCGATCTCTTTAACGGCTTGGGTTCCCGGAGTTCCCCAGGCAAACTCAAGTTCGTATTGAACATTGCTGCGACTGTACTCAGCCACGAGATTATCGATCGCATGACCATCGACGGTGGTTTGCCGTAAAGCAGACTCAATCTTTTTACCGTGGGCCGTTAGAAATTCATCTGAAGTCAAATTGCCGAAGCTTAAGTGCACGGCTACGGTTGGCTTCGAACTATTTGGGAAAAGAGAAACCGGAAGATTCATTCCGGCCCATACGCCCAAAAGCGCTAAAAATAATAGCGCGAGGTAAACTCGCAGTGGCGATTGGTAGAGACTTCTCACTTCGAAGCCTTCTTCTCTTTTTCGGCTTCGACCTTTGCGGTTTCAATTTTAACGACATCGCCGTCAGCCACGAACATGCTGGCGCGATGGATGAATTCATCGTTGTCTTTTAGGCCGGAAAGAACTTCGTAGTTCTCATTACGTTTCTTACCAACCTTAATTGGATTGATCTTCGATCGACCATCAACGACTAGCCGAACGTTTGCAGAATCGCCGCGATAGACGACCGCCGAGTCGGGAAGCACATACCCCATCCGAGTGTTTGCCTTAAACCGTGCTTGTCCAATAGTCCCCGGAGTTAACACCGCGTTCTTCTCCAGAACTTTTAATTCAACTGTTGATGTGCCAGTCGCAGGATCAACGAGTGGACTTACTCCGGTTGCGATCACAGTGAGCGGCTTTTCAGAAGTGCCTACAGTGAGCTCGCCCTTCATTCCCGCTTTGATTGCGTTCACATCGCCTGAAGCGATTTCAATTGTCACTTTACTGGCAGAAGGATCGATGACTGTTGCAAGTTCTTGCCCGCGTACGCAATGAGTACCGACGCTGACTTTGATTTGGCTAACAACACCGCGAACCGGGGATGCAACTTTCATCGGCGCGTATGAATAACCTGGATCCATATTTTGTAATTGAATAACAGCGCCCATTCGAGCGACGCGCGCGCCTAATGGAGCAATGATCTTCGTGACCACTCCGTCGCTATCAGAAATAATTTTTGCTTGAACGCTTGAATCAATTTTTGCCGGGAACGTGAGTTGATCGAAGATCTCAGTTTTCTTTGCTAGCTTGGTAAACACGACAGGGGTTTTCTCAGGAGCCGCAAAGGATGAAAACGATATCGCGAGAATGGTTACAACGAAAACAAAGTGCATAAGATCTCCCGGTCGATAGAATCTCGAAAAGCTCATGATCTATCACGACTTAAGACCAGTAGCAGCGCCCTAGTTTACGGTTGAATTTTTTCCTCGTGAGTAGCCGGGCTTACGTCCTGCACAGCCTATGGACTTACGTAAAGACCTTGCGTCAAATCCACGCTGTTCCTATTCTAAAGACCAAGGGGATGTTCATGGATGTGAACATTTACTGCCGCCGGTTATCTGGTCGAATTATCTGAAGGATTAGGCTTATGAGAATTTCTCCAATCGATATCGCTCACAAAACATTTGGTAAGAAAGTCATGGGCGCGGATACACAGGAAGTTCAGAACTTCCTTCGTGATATCGCGGACCAAATGGAAGAGATCATTCGTGAGCGTAATGCTCTAAAAGAGGCTCTTCGCGAAAAAGAAAGTTCGATGGCTGGATACCAAGACCGCGAAGATACTCTAAAGTCGACAATTACGACCGCGACAAGGTTGTCGGATCAAATTCGAGTCGATGCTGAACGTGAAGCAAAGCTGATTGTTCAAGATGCTCAACAAAAAGCAGAAATGATTGTTGCTGATTCACGTGATTCGCTGAAGCGTATTTACGCTGAAATATCAGATCTTAAGCGCGCTCGAATTCAATTCGATGCAAGCCTTCGCTCATTGCTTCATGCACATTTGTCGATCTTGGATCAGAGTCACACCATGATTCCAGATCCGCAGATCACAGTTGGACGTGCTGCGGGCGCAGCTTCGCGCTAGTTCAAAAATCAGAAACGAATTTCACGAGCTCAGGGTGATCAATAAAGGGATTACGATTTCCCTGAGTTCGGTGAATGATTTCGTTGCGACCCATCTCAAACTCATCAACAGGATCTTGAAGGTGCCATTTGCGAAGGAAGAACTCCTCGAATTTGCTGATCGTTAATCGATAGCGAGTAGAGAAGTAGAAAAGAGCGCGCGCAATGTTTCCACGATGGGCCGCAGGTGGTTCGAAGTAAACGCCTGGCGCTCCGTTAATTCGACCAAACTTGTTTTGATCACATGGAAGTGATTTTTCAGGCCGATCAATTTCGCCAAATTCGAAATTTCCGCGAATAGAATTCATCTGAGAATCTGACGGGAACAAGTGGTGCAAATCTGTTTTCTGCAAGATCTGCGGGAAGCGACCACTGAAGCGACTTTGTGGCCAAGTGTGCTCTGTATTTAAAACCTTCGCAGACGGAATGCGATCCGGTCCCGGTCCTTGATTGCGCGGAAAATCTCGAGCGACGTAGTTGTGTTCGCAGTACACGTCTTTAACTGAATATGAGTTACCAGCTTGTTCAAGGTGAATCCGACCAAGCAAAATTGATCGTGCGCCATCGTAAGAGAGCGCGCGGTGATAGTAACAGCCTCGCAAACTGCAACCGTGCACGATATCGTCGAAGTCATTTTCGTTTGGAATGTGTCCAGAGCTCAAAATTTTATGAAGCTCTTCGAGAAGTGCTTGATCGCGAAGACCTGCTTTTACATGTTGGTAGAATTCTCGGCCGTAGTATGGAACCGGTCGGTCTGATTGATTTGCGTTGAAGAAATATCGTCGGGCTTCGGCAGCGTTGCTGTACAGAACGCTCGACAAAATAAATGCTGAAAAGAAGAACCTAAGAAAAAAATTAGGAACTGTGGACGCGCGGAACGAAGAAAGCAATTTACCCCTCCAGAAACCCGATTTCCAAATCATGTCTTGTACCCAGGCTTTTTAGCCTTGTCGACATAGCTAAAGCAATCACAGATTTCGTTAATCTGCGGGTATTTGCAGCAGCGGAGTAATTTTTTTATGTCGTATACAGAGGGGCGAAGTCTAATTGTCGTCTAGTCTTCGGTATCTTCGAATAGATCGGGATCGACTTCATTGGTATCAACTTCAAAGGCTTTCTCGGTGCTCTTTTTAGCGCTTTTGCCTTTTGAGCCGCGGCTCAATCCAAATTCATACCGAAGCTGCATTCCGACGGTAAAACC
>JANOUF010000275.1:0-3995 GCA_031416685.1 Bdellovibrionales bacterium | reverse complement strand
AAATTCATTAAATTCAAAAGTTGGTAGAGATTGGTCGATGAGCATGCGAACTTTAACGCCACGTTTTGCGGCTTCGATCAGCTCTTTTGTGAAAATCTTGCCTGAGGTGTCGGTGGCGTAAATGAAGTATTCAACTTCGATTGATTTTTTCGCCCGACGAATCATTGCAATACGAAGTGCAAATGCGGTCATGCTGTCGTCGATGATCATGACTTCATTTTGACCGTTCGCTTGCACGGCATGAAACGGGTAAGGAATGTTGTCGGTGAGTGGGCCCGCTTGCGCGCACAGCGACGAGAGCACGAGTGCGGTTATCGCAGCGATTTTTTTAAGTCGGGGAATGTTCGTGTTCATAATTTACTTCCTCGTAATTGGATGCCGTTAAATGGCAGACAGATGTCGATGGGCCTTACGCTTAGTGGGATAAGCGCGAATACGACGGGTTTAAAAGTGCGTTTTTGCATGATCATTATCATGCGGATTTGTAGTGCAAGGGTTGTGGGATAGTGATTGTGGCGGTTGTTCGGAGGGGGCGTCGCTCGCGGCGCCGCGGATGATGCTGATGTTCATTTGAGGTCGTCACGTGACGATTTCAACCGACGACTTAACGACCCATGTGCTACGAAAATCTGTCCCGCTTGGACAGATTTTCAACGTTAGTGCGTCATTTGGAGTTCAATATCAAATAGATATCTAGCTCTCTTCGCAAACGTCGTCGAGCATCGTCAGCAAAACGTTGCTCGACGAATCTTTTGAACTCTTGGAACTCACGATCGCTGACTAATGTGTCACGCATGTTCATTAAATACATCGTTGGTTGAGAACTCGCCAGCATATTTCATCCGTAAATTGTGAGTGCAATAGAATGCACTATACTTTGAGTGCAATGTATTGCACGCTGCAAAGCCATGAAGAAGAAAAAAGTTGTGAGAAAGCGACGTCCGGACTTTAATAACCGTTCAGTGCGTAGATTTAGTCCTGTGCGTGAAAACGAAAAGCCTTACTCCTCCGATTCAAGGATCGACTTAGTTCGAACTAGGCAGGCACTCTCGGATGCTTTCGTATCAGCTGGCGCCGATGGTGTAATGGAGTTTGTTCGTGCTTATTACGACACCTTGTCGGTCGAAGAGGGTCTGAATAGAGCAAAGCTAAAGCGACGAACTTTCTTTCATGCGCTGTCTAAAGGAAGTAATCCGACACTGTCGACGCTTATGCAGCTGATTAAGGGAATGGATCTTTAGTGGGCACTCCCGCTTGCGTCTTGTGTTCCTTGATCCTACTTCTCGAGGTTTTTGCGCCTCATCTTCGATGCGTTGAACACGTTGGAACACCGAAGCGACAACTAGAGTAGTTCTCTTAACAGTTTTACGAGTTTAAGTACTAGCAGAACCAGCCTTAAGACTCGTTTAGCAATTGCAAGCAAACGACGAAACCTTTTTAACGGTATTGGTTTCGACATTCGGACCTCCTCGTGTTGTCGAGAAGGTCAGTTCTTATAAGAGCGAGAACGGGAGATGCCCATCTCGCTCTTTGCTTTTTCTGTTCCAGAAAAATAGTCGGTGGATTTCGCGCCGCCGCGATTGATGCATGTGCAAGCGAGCGGGATCGAAGCGCTTATGCGCGCTTCTCTGCTGCCTTTCAGGCAGACACCCGCTCGTATGTCCGTGACAGGAGCTTGAGCGTTAAGCCGATAGCTTCTTACTTTTAACAAAAATGTCGTCGGCAGCTCGAGCTTTATTCGGTACGGGCTTGCTGCGCAGGCGCAGTTTTGCCTTTTGAGCTTGAAGTTGTTTTGGTGAAAGTTTTTTTACGGGGTTGCGAACTGATGCGATCGAGCGGTTTTTTTTAGCGCTGATGCGCACGGCTTGTTTCTTAGCAGTGGTGGTGGTTTTTAAGCGAGGCTGCTGCTGCGTTAACACCAAACGTTTCGTCGGAGCAGAAATTTTAGTTGCAGAAGCAATCGGCGCAGAAACTCTAGGTGTAGAAACAGTCGGCGCAGCAGCAACGCTCTCGCGCACCTGCTTAGTTGGCGCGACTACTTTTCTTGAGACTACTGGAGTCTTGGTAGATCTTTTTGTGGGCGGCGATTCGGGTCGTAAAATCATCAACGACGATGCGAGAAAGAGTGCGCCTGTGATTGCGAGCGCCTTACCCGTTGAAAGAGAGTTCCCCTTAACAATTACCTCACTCTTCAATCTTTAAGAATGCACGAGTGGGGCCAGGCGAAGTGGCAGAACATTAGATCCTGCTGATCACGAATTGGTCTGTGACTAGGGCGGAGGCGATTGTTTGGAAGTGCAAAAGATTGGTTCGTGCGCGCGAATTGACTGGAGTCCAGAGTTTTCGCAGCGCCGCGACTCCCAGCAGCTATTTAGAATTATCTCTCGGATCCCAGCCTGTGTCTGAGCGCCAGCGGTAGAGTGCTTCCACTTTTTCTCTGGCCCATGGGGTTTTTCTTAAAAATTTGAGACTCGACTTGATACTCGGATCGTGCGTAAAGCACCTGATATTTATTTTTTCTCCGAGCCGAACCCACCCGTAATTTTCTGCAAGCGCAGTGACCATCATTTCCAAGGTGATGCCTTGGGCGGGGTATTTGTTTGTTCTTGGCTTTTTGATTGGGGGTTTTGTGTCGGTCATTGGGAGCGAATATACTTCAAAAAAATTTCAAGTGCATTAGATGGTTTTGCGTTCGGATTTCGAAGCTGGTAAAACTCTGAAATCCATTAGGAGCTTATGATGTCAGCACCGGTCTTGCTTTCTGATTATAGAATGACGAAGAAAGCACGCGATTTGAAACGCGAAGCTGAGGCTCCAGTTACAATGGCCTTTATGCGCGAGTTTCGGGCGGAAATGAACAGCCGGTTTGCAGAGATTCAAGCTCAGTTTAAGCAGGTCAATGCGCGGATTGATCAAGTTGGTGCAAAGATTGATCATGTCGATGCAAAGCTTATGACCAAAATCCACCAAGTCCAGCTTACGGTTGAAGAGCAAAATCTTCGAAATCGGCAAGCGTACGATGCAGCCGCCATTACGTCTGGGGCTCTTGAGGATTTGAGAGCGCGGATAAAGCCGGAGTGTTTGAAGGATTAGTGTGAGGTCATCACGTGACGACTTCGACCAACAACTTAACGACGCAGGCGCTACGAAAATCTGTCCCGCTTGGACAGATTTTCAACGTGAGTGCGTTAAATTCTCACAAGTAAAATCCGAAGCTTCGGCCGCTCCCGCTCAAACCCACCAAAGTAAATTCCAAAATCTAAAGTGAAGGCTTTGTATTTGTGTCCGCGATCCATTTTTGGAGCGATGAGCTTTGCGATTTCGCGCGGGATGTAGCCAATGTGTTTTCGTTTTAAGTAAACGGCGCAGGCGTTTTTGTCGAATTTGTTTTTGGGTTGTCGCTTGAGAGTTAGGCGTGCTCCGAACATGAGTTGGAGTTCAAGCCTTCGGCGCTCGAGTGGGTCTTTCACCCGGTGTTCGAGGCCTGCGAGTTCGGTGAGGATGAGGTCGGACACATCGATTTCCATCATCTTTTTCTTTCGCTCTCAATTTTTTTGAGATGCTCAAGCTCAAGTGCAGTTTCTTCTTTGACCCTCTTTTGATAATCGAAGCCTTTTTCGATTAGACAAGCCCCGATTAAAGCTTCCCGCTCTTTAATGACTCTGTCCTGAGCGAGGAATTTTGCGTCTTCTTCCACCGTCTTTTCCTTTGAATCTACTGATTCCGAAACGATGATCGCGAGAATTCCTGCGGTGATGCAAAAGAATGTAATAGCTCCTGTAGTGACGAATGCGATGTGAAAGAAATTTTGAAGTTTTCTGATCGATGGGGAGTTAAGGAATCCGTTGGCACCTGGCTTTGTAACTTCGTCTTCATACGCTAGCTCAGGGTCCGCCCATTTGAAAAAACTAACGAAGATCAAGAGCGCATAGATGGGCGTGACAATGCCAGAGGCGATCGTTTGCCCGATGATCTCTAGATCTTCGGAAAGCCTG
>JANOUF010000274.1:0-1575 GCA_031416685.1 Bdellovibrionales bacterium | reverse complement strand
CACCAAGCGCCATCCAAAAATCTCGGCTCCCAAGGTCAGGATGACAAGCGGAACCGATAAAGCGGCGCTCACCCACAACCGACGGCTCATGTCGATCAATTCGGGGTTGGGACCTTCCTCGAGCGAAGGCTCGGAGACTAGCGCTTCGACGAGCCCTGCAATAGTTCCACAGCCAGTAGAAGAAATGGCGCCGGTTAACACTGAAAGTGCACCTCCTGCGCCGCTCTCGATGACTCCGCCGCCAGTGGCATCATACGAAGCGACTTTTGAATTGCCAACAGAGGGTCCCACTCTCTAAAAGAGTGGAATGAATCAGACCAAAACCGAAACTAAGGCAACCAAGCAAACCCACTATTACAACCTCATAATTTCGCAGTTGTCTCCTGCCCAAGCAGAAGATGCGTCGATGCTCGTTTTCGATTTCGGCGCCAAAGGCGTTTCTGAAAATCTACCGTTCATTCAAAATAATGAAGCCTACGATCCGGTTCTTATCGAGCAAGATGAAATCACCCTCAATGTTTATTTCGAAGAAAGGCCGGCTGAAGATTTAATTTACGAAATAAAACTCCAGTTCCCGAAAGCCCGCTTTCAAGTTTTCCAAGAAGAACAAAAAGATTGGATGGCGGAGTGGAAAAAGTTTTTCAAGTCATTCGAACTCACGCAAGGGATTTGGGTTGTTCCGGCGTGGCTTGAAACTCCTAAAGAAGCGAAAGCTGAAATTCGCATCGAGCCGGGAATGGCATTCGGCACCGGCACTCACGAAACCACTCGTCTCGCTTCAAACATGATTGCGAAGCAGCTGGCTTTAGTCGCGCAGGCCAAAAGAAGCGATATCAGTTTCATTGATGTTGGTGCCGGCACCGCGATACTTTCATTCTTGGCCGAAAAAATGGGTGTTCAAAATCTCGTTGCTGTTGAAATTGATCCAGAAGCGCGCCGTTCGGCCCGCGAAAACTGCGAATTGAATCATTCGAAAGTTCGGATTGTAGAAGAGCAAATCGATCAAATCAAAGATAAGTACGATTGGGTTGTCGCAAATATTATTGATGGAGTCCTCGTCCTCCTCGAAAAAGATTTAAAGCGCGTTATGAAACCCGGAGGATACCTGCTCCTCACCGGAATTTTAAAAGAGCGCGATGACAATTTCCGCAGTCGTTTTTCATTCGAGGGCTACATAATTACCGACCGCACAGAACTCGGCGAGTGGGTTGGTTATTTGTTGAAAGCCAATACGTAATGGCGGTGCGATTACATCACTTTGTGGCATCTGCGTGAGCGATATATAATGCGCCGAATTTTTGTTGATCCCGAATTTATATCTGAAGACCATGTCACACTTCAGGGCGAAGGGCTTCGGCATGCCGTCGACGTTCTTCGATTAAAAAAAGGCGATCGGTTTCAAGTTATCTCGGGACAAAAGTTTTTGCTCACAGTTGATCTAGATGACATCCAAAAAAAATCAGCAACCGCAAAGATCACCGAAAAAACGCTGATCCCCGAAACTCCGAAGCCACTCGTGAATTTAGCAGTGAGCCTCCCGCGCTTCGCAACGTTCGAATGGATTGTGGAAAAGTC
>JANOUF010000273.1:0-5823 GCA_031416685.1 Bdellovibrionales bacterium | reverse complement strand
CTTCCAAACAATTAAAGCTTCAATCGATCGTTTGAAAAAAATCGAACAGATGCGCGAAAAAGGCGAACTCGATTTCTATTCGAAAAAAGAACGCAGCCGCATCGAGAAAGAAGCACTTCGTTTAACTGAATACCTCGACGGTATCAAAGACATGGCAGGCCCGCCGACAATGATGTTCGTTGTTGATCTCAACAAAGAACACATCGCGGTTGCTGAAGCTCGTCGTCTTGGTATCCCAGTGATTGGTATCGCAGACACAAACGTTGACCCTGAGTTGATCGACTATCCGATCCCAGGAAACGACGATGCGATTCGCTCGATCAAACTTTTCGCTAACTTGGTTGCTGAAAGCTTCCTTGAAGGCGCGAAGATCTACGAATCAAATCTCCGTACTCAGACTGACAAAGGTTCTGACCTCGAAAAAGAAATGCTCGCTGCTAAAGGCGAAGTTCAATCTGAACGTCGTGAACGTCGTCCGGGTCCAGACCGTGGTGGCGATCGCGGTGGAAAGAAAACTGCGGATGCAGGCGGCACAAAGAGCGGTCCAACCGTTGTTAAAGCGAATAAAACTCGCAAGCTAGTTGCTGCTGGTCTCGCTGACGAAGTTGAAATCGCAGCCGAACTCGAGCAAGAGCAAACGACTAAGACCGACGACACAACAACAGAAGGCTGATCCTTTCAGTTTTAAAACGGCCACTTTCGAGTGGCCGTTTTTGTATCCGTATCACTTCAATTACTTATTTTTTTTTGGGGAAGAAAATGACTATCACAGCGAACCTAGTAAAAGAGCTGCGCGAAAAATCAGGCGCGGGAATGATGGATTGCAAAAAAGCTTTGGCTGAAACGAACGGCGATTTTGAAAAAGCCGTCGATTGGCTCCGTCAAAAAGGTTTAGCATCTGCGGGCAAAAAGGCAGGTCGCATTGCAACTGAAGGTACGGTTGAAGCTTACATCCACGGCGAAGGCCGCATTGGCGTTCTCCTTGAAGTAAACTCCGAAACAGATTTCGTTGCTCGTAATCCTGGCTTCCGCGAATTCGTAAGAAACATCGCGATGCACGTAGCTGCGACAAATCCCGTTTCTGTAAAAGCTGAGGATGTGCCAGCTGATCTCGTTGAGCGTGAGCGCAACGTTCTTACTGCAAAAGCAGTTGAAGAAGGCAAAAAGCCTGAGTTCCTCGGCAAAATCATCGACGGCCAAATCAAAAAATGGTTTGCGCAAAACGTATTGCTTGAACAGCAGTATATTAAAAATCCAGACATCACGGTTGCTGACTACGTAAAGCAAACGATCGCTGCTATCGGCGAAAACCTTGTAGTTCGTCGCTTTGTTCGTTTCGAACTTGGTGAAGGCCTTGAGAAAAAACAAGAGGATTTCGCAGCTGAAGTTCAACGCCAAGTGAAGGGCAACTAAGTTGGTGAAGCCGCACTTTAAGCGCATTCTATTAAAACTCAGTGGTGAGGCTCTCGCGGGCGACCAAGGATTCGGCATTAAACCTGAGGTTATCCAAGGAATTGCAGAGGACATTAAAACTGCGCTCGAAACTGGAACTGAAATCGCCATCGTCATCGGTGGCGGTAACATTTTCCGCGGTATTTCGGCGTCTGCTTCCGGGATGGACCGCGCAAGCTCGGATTACATGGGCATGCTCGCGACTTGCATCAATGCATTAGCACTTCAAGATGCTCTTGAAAAAGTCGGCGTCTTCACTCGCGTCCAAAGCGCGATTGAAATGGCTGAGATCGCTGAGCCTTACATCCGTAGACGGGCAATACGTCACTTGGAAAAAAAGCGTGTCATCATTTTTGCGGCAGGCACCGGCAACCCGTATTTCACAACCGATACCGCAGCAGCACTTCGCGCAATGGAAATCGGCGCTGAAGTCATCATGAAGGCGACGAAAGTTGACGGCGTTTACGATAAAGATCCAATGAAACACAAAGACGCAGTGAAATTCGAAGAGCTCACGTATATCGAGGTGTTAAACAAGCGTCTCGACGTAATGGACTCAACAGCAATTTCATTGTGCATGGATAATAAGCTGCCAATCCTATGCTTCAACATGAAGCAAGCCGGGAACATCGCAAAAGTCGTGACCGGCAGTAGAATCGGTACCATCATTAAGTAATTAGATCCGACCAGAATTTTTCGATATGGGGGCCAAGTCAACATGCTCGATAAAGTAAAGAACGATGCTAAAGCCAGCATGGAAAAAGCAATCGCCGCTCTCGCGAACGAACTTAAGAAAGTTCGTACCGGCAGAGCGCAAGTTTCAATGCTCGATAACGTAAAAGTGAACTACTACGGTCAACAAACTCCGTTGAACCAAGTTTCGGCGATTTCAACCCCAGATGCGAAAAGCTTTCTGATCGCACCTTGGGAACAGCCAATGCTTAAAGAAATCGAACAAGCGATCGTGAAAAGCGATCTCGGTCTTGCACCAATCAATGACGGAAAAGTTATTCGCTTAAAAGTTCCTGATCTCACCGAGGAACGCCGTAAGGATCTCGTTAAGCAAACGAAGAAAGTTGTCGAAGACGCAAAAGTTGCGGTTCGTATGGCTCGTCGTGATGCCAACGAGGCGACTAAAGACGCTCTGAAGAAGAAAACTGTCAGCGAAGACGAAAACAAGCGCGGACAAGACGAGATTCAAAAGATGACTGACCAGTACGTCGAAAAAGTCGAAAAGATGGCGGTTGATAAAGAAAAAGAAATCATGACAATCTGAGGATTTCGCAACTTTGAAGATACCAAGGCACCTCGCAATCATTATGGACGGAAACGGTCGTTGGGCTCAGCTCCACGGCCGCGAACGCACGTTTGGCCACCTACGAGGCGCACGTGTTGCGAAGTCGATGATCGAGCGTTGTTCAGACCTTGGCGTTGAGTATCTAACTCTTTACGCATTCAGCACGGAAAATTGGCTGCGCCCTAAGACTGAAATCATTTTTTTGATGCAGCTTCTGTCTCGCTATCTAAAAAAAGAGCGCCAAAATTTAGTTCGTAACAACATTCAGTTCTCAGTGATTGGCGATCTCACGCGCGTTCCACCATTTGTTTTAAGCGAAGTGGAAAAAACCGTGGAAGAAACCGCGCAGAATACCGGACTAAAGCTCGTATTTGCATTGAGCTATGGTTCTCGCCAAGAACTCACGCAAGCGATGCGAAAACTTGCGGTCGAAGTCGCAAGCGGTCGAATTAAGCCTGAAGAAATCGATGAGTCGCTCATTCATGCGAATTTGCAGACCGCTGAAGTTCCCGATCCTGATTTAATTATTCGCACCAGCGGAGAATTCCGCTTGTCGAATTTCTTAATGTGGCAAGCCGCTTACTCTGAACTTTACGTCACTGAAACATTGTGGCCTGACTTCAATAACGCTGAACTTGAAAAAGCTTTGCTGTCGTATTCGGCTCGCGACCGTCGTTTTGGTCGCGCACCAGAACCGACTTCAGAAATCAAGCAAGCCGTTCCTTAATGAAGACACGAACTCTATCAGCCATCGTCGGCATTCTTCTCGTCACTGGGATTTATATTTTCGGCCAAACCCAAGGCTTGATGGTGATCTGCGCGTTTGTCGCCATGGCGTGTCTGCGAGAATATATTCGACTCGCATTTAACGAGCCGAAGGCGCCGATTACGGTTCGCGCATCGTTCGCAATCATTTGCGCCGCAATCTATTTCTCAATTGCCCACGGTCAAGAGGCCGGATTTTTTGCGCTCGTATTCGGGGCGGTCGTTCATTTGACTATGGCCCTAACCGTGGTGGAAACAAAAGACGATCTCGCACGTGTTTTGCGTTGGCAAAGCATGGGACTCGTCGGTTTTTTGTATTGCGGTTTGATGCCGGCACTCGCGACTCGCCTGTTGCGTTACGATGATGGAGATAAATGGTTCTTCGGATTACTTGCGATCGTTTTTGCTGGCGATACGATGGCCTATCTCGTTGGGATGACTTTCGGAAAGCGTCGCCTACTGGAAGCGGTCTCACCTAAAAAATCCGTCGAAGGCGCTATCGGTGGTCTAGTTGGATCCGGACTCGCGGGCTTCGGTCTTAGCGTCTTTATTGGCGGCCCTTATTCTCCATTAACTTTCATTTGCATCGCCGTGGCGACCGGCGTCTTTGCGCAAGCGGGCGATCTGTTCGAGTCACTTCTGAAGCGCGTCGCAGATGTGAAGGATTCTGGAACTTTCATGCCTGGACACGGCGGATTACTCGACCGCGCAGACGGAATCTACTTCGGTGCACCAGTTTATTTTATTTTGGTCCGGGCTTTACTAACTTAAAAATGCCCGGGCGCATTCGTGCGCCCTCTCTTAAATCTTTCACACACTGACAAGCACTAGACTCAGATTGAGTCGTGCTGGTCGAGTCACGTGTCCCTCGTGCGGTATCGACTAAACTACCAAAAAAAATGCTAGTTCTCTTGAGGAGCGCCCCATAGAATTAGACCCTATGAGTGCAATTATTTCTGTTCTTCAAAGTAGCGTCGCTTACATCGTTCCAATGGCCATTTTACTTGGCCTATTAATCTTCATTCACGAACTCGGCCATTTTCTGGTCGCGAAATATTTCAAAGTTCGCGTTGAAGTTTTCAGTCTCGGTTTCGGCCCGAAGCTTTTCAAATTTCAAAAAGGCGAAACGACTTACGCCCTTTCTGCGATTCCACTCGGTGGATACGTGAAGATGTTCGGAGATGATCCGACTGCCGAAGTGCCAGAAGAAATGAAGGCGAAATCATTTTTGCACAAGCCCGTTGGGCAAAGAATTTGGATCGTACTTGCGGGTCCGCTGATGAACTTCTTTTTCGCTGTTGTGATCTTTGCGTTTGTTGCGGTTGTGGGCGAACCCTTACTCGCGCCGATAATTGGCGACGTTAAGGCTGAAACTCAGGCTTTCGCAGCCGGTTTCCGCTCGGGCGACACGGTTACTAAAGTGAACGGCGACGAGATTAAAACATGGGAACACTTCCAAGCTGCAATCGAAAAATCTGGCGGCAAAGAGCTTAATCTGGAAGTTAAGCGTGAAGGTGCTGCACAAGCTGAGCAAATAAAAGTTCAACCTAAGACCGTCCGTAACAAGAACGTTCTTAGCTGGGATAAAGAAGTGGGCGAAGTCGATGGCGTTTCTTACAGTTCGTTTGCGAGTGTAATCGGAGTTGCAGACCCGAATTCAATTGCTGCAAAAGCTGGTCTTCGCACCGGTGACGTTGTGACTGAAATGAATGGAATGAAAATCGACAAGTGGCGCACGCTCACAAACGAAATCGGAAAGCTTGTCGACAAACCAATGGAATTTACTGTTCAAAGAGATGAGCAGTTCCAATCACCATCGACGACTCAAGGTGCCAAGAACACGCGCCCGGTCGTGGACGCAACAACGCAAACGGAAAAAATCACTCTCACTGCACCGGCGAACCTCCAAGGGAAATCCGGCGACGAGGTTTTGAAAGCTCTCGGGCTTGAGTTCCCAGATACGTTCCTTGCTGGCTTCGACACAACTTCACCAGCAAAAGCGGCTGGTCTTGAAGTGGGCGACAAAATTGTCGCAATCAATGGACAGACAATCACGAACTTCGAAGGCGTATCTAAAGTCGTTCGCGCTTACGGTGCGGATGGTTCAGAAACTGAAAATCAGCCTTTGAAAATTTCGGTGCTTCGCGCTGGTCAATCAGTTGATGTCACGGTTCAGCCGCACTTCAAAGAGCGCATGAACAATCAAGGTCGCGAAGAAGCTCGTTATGAAATCGGCATCAAGCCGATGATTTTCGACTCGGCTCCAGCAACATTTGAAATGGGCACGAGCAATCCTGTTACCGCGCTGG
>JANOUF010000272.1:0-5478 GCA_031416685.1 Bdellovibrionales bacterium | reverse complement strand
ACCAAGGGGTACGGGAAAAAAGTCCTGTACCGCAACGGCTCATTTCAAATTAATACTGGCGAAAAAATCGGATTAGTCGGTCCCAATGGCGCCGGCAAGACGACAATCTTTCGCCTAATCATGGGCGAAGAGCGCCCCGATGAGGGCCGTGTTTCAAAACCTGAGAAAACTGTCGTCGGATATTTTTCACAGAACATCGAAGAGATGAAAGGTCGCTCAGCGATCGAAGAAGTAAAATCCGCAGCTGGAAAAGTCGTCGAAGTTGAAAAGCGCTTAAAAGTGCTTGAAGCAAAACTCTCCGAAGAACTCGACGAAGACCAAATGACCAAGGTTCTCGAGGAGTACGGCGAACTCCAGGGCGATTTCGAACGCATGGGCGGCTACGATCTCGATTCACGTGCAGCCGAAATTCTTACCGGCCTCGGAATTGGGCCTGCCGACTACAATCGACCCACTGAAAGCTTCAGCGGTGGTTGGAAGATGCGAATTGCTCTATCGAAAATTCTGGCACTTCAACCTGACGTCCTATTGATGGACGAACCAACGAACCATTTGGATCTCGAAAGTATCGTGTGGCTTGAGAGTTGGCTCGTGAATTACAAGGGCGCCATCCTCATGACATCGCATGATCGCGAATTCATGAATCGAATCGTTTCAAAAGTCATTGAGGTCGCAAACCAAGCGATCACAGTTTATGGCGGCAACTATGATTTCTATGAGAAAGAACGTGAAATTCGCCTCGAGCAACTCATCGCAGCCGCTAAACGCCAAGACGACATGCTCGCAAAAGAAGAAGAGTTTATCGCTCGCTTCGCGGCCCGCGCTTCACACGCGGCGCAAGTTCAGTCGCGCGTAAAGAAGCTTGAAAAAATTGATCGCATTGAAATTCCTCTTGAAGAAAAAGCGATCAACTTTGAATGGCCCACTCCACCTCGAGGCGGCGACGAAGTTTTAAAGATCGAAGGTCTCGCAAAAATTTGGAAAGGCGAGGGCGGGAACGAAAAACTCGTCTTTAAAGGCGCAAACGCACTCGTAAAGCGTAATGATCGCGTCGCAGTCGTCGGAGTCAACGGAGCGGGAAAGTCTACACTTCTTAAAGTTGTTACGGGCCAAACGGACGCAACTGAAGGTAAGGCTGTCTTAGGTGCAAGCATCGAGGTCGGCTACTTCAGCCAAAACTCTCTCGATATTCTCGATCCTAATTCCACTGTCGTCGAAGAAATCCACGGCAGACTTCCGAACGCTTCGCTTGGTTACGTAAGAAACTTGCTTGGCGCTATGAAATTTTCTGGCGACGATGTCGATAAAAGGATTTCGATCCTTTCGGGAGGCGAGAAGAGCCGAGTTGTTCTTGCGACAATTCTATCGCGACCAGTAAATTTTCTGGTTCTAGATGAGCCAACAAACCACTTAGATATTATCTCACGCGAAGTCTTACTCGAAGCGATCAAGAATTTCCCTGGCACCGTCATGATCGTAAGCCACGATCGCCACTTCTTACGCGAAGTCACGACCCGAGTTTTCGAACTCGATAAGAACCAGTTACAAATCACCGATGGGAATTGGGATTATTACGTCGAAAAACGCGGCGGGAATCTCCTCCGCGTCGAGTAGAAATAAAAAAAGGACGCTGAGAGCGTCCTTTTTTTACTTATGTTTTTGATCAGCTTATCACTTCGGAGCAAACCAGCAGTACGGACGAATGCCGAAGCTGTTTGCTTCCATACGGCGCATACGGCTTTCAACCGGTGGTGCGCTTGATTCGTGGCAAGTACCAACACGAGCATCCGAATCATCGATATCTTGTTTGTGAGTCACGTTGCAGACAGCACCTTGGAAGTAAGTATCCAAGCGACACTGAGCTGCAGGGTGTGCTTCGTTCGTCTTCTTCACTTTTGAAGTGTCAGGAGTTTCGAACTCAGGCATTGGGTCGCTGCCGAGATCAGCTAGGAGTCGAGCCAATGCTTTTCCGCCCATTGATGAGCGAACGCAGATAGCGAACTCCTGTTGGTCTTTGTGACCTTTCGTGCAGCGCTCTTTAACAGCAGCTGGTACGTCGTTGAATGGATACCAGCGACGCATCGTCGACCAGTTATCAACTTTTTCAAGGATGTTACGCATACACTTTAGTGAAGCGTAGTAGTCGGATTGACCTTCGGCCGAAGCCCAGTTCATGTACGAGTATTTCGGGAAACCACCGAGGTGGTGACCTAACTCGTGACACACAACCATCGCAAACGCGTCTGGAGTCGTTTCAGGGTGGCGAGCTAAACCGCCGAACATTGAAACGGACCATGTATCGCCGAATCTCTCAGCGTACGCGTTTACCGTGTCATCGTCCCAGTTACGTTCGATCACAAGTTTCCCGCCCTTCGCTTTCACGATTGGACCGTAAACTTCTTCAGCTGCATCGATGATCCGATTGAACATCTTTGCGTCGATGCCCGAATCTGCTCGCATCGAGTAGAGTTGAGAGTTCGGTGGGATCATGTCGCAGACTTGTCCGCGGCTGTGACGGTGACTGTTACGATTGCCCAGATGCGTACTTGCATCCGCCACCATAGTAATGACTAGAGCTAATGCTGCCAGTCCAACTTTCATCCAATGATTCTGTTTCGCTTCCATACAAAATGCCTCGCCTAGTTAGTTAGAATCCTTCTTACCAATTTCCTCTATGTCGTCTTTCAGTTCGTGAATTACCAAGAGCTGGAGCCAATGCTTTCAAGGCATCGATTCGGCCTGCGCCTGAGTCGTTGTCATTGCCGCTTGCGCCCAAGTCTTTAGCAGTTTTCATCATTACATTAGCAACGTCTTCAGCAAGCGCATTTGGAACTGCTTGGAAGAGTAAGGTAGCGAGACCAGCTGTGTGCGGAGTCGCCATTGAAGTTCCAGACATCGCTTTCCATTTACCGCCGGGAACGCTTGATACAACGTCGGCACCTGGAGCCGAAATTTCAGGCTTTAGCAATGAACCTGTTTTCCATACTGCTGGACCACGTGAGCTGAAGCTAGTGACAGAATCGCTTTGATTAGTTGCGCCGATGCCGAGTGCACTTGGGCATGCACCTGGAATTCCAACAGTGCTTGCACGCGGGCCTGAGTTACCATTGGCAAAAATTGGGAGGATGCCAGCTTTAACCCAGTTATCGACCGCTTTGCAGAGAACGTCTTGTGCTGGATCAGCTGAAGAAGAAGGTCCGCCGCCGCCCCAAGAGTTTGAAACCAAACGTGGAGCATCTTTTGTATTTACATCGCCATCTGGATCAGCGATCCACTGCATCGCTTGCAAGATTGCATCGAGAGTCGTGCTACCGCCACCAGTGAAGATCTTGCCGACAACGAGTGAAGCTTCTGGAGCTACACCAATCGCCGTACCAGAAGCCTGGCCACCAGCAATTGTTCCGGCAACGTGTGTGCCGTGCGAGTGATCGTCGTAAGGATTTGTTTTCTTGCCGCCGCTGAAATCTTTCCAGCCAACAGTTTTGCCTTTCAAATCTGGGTGCTCAGCATCGATGCCAGTATCTAGGATACCAACACGAACGCCTTTGCCTGTGATTTGCGGTTGTTTCTCGCGGACCTGATCGATTCCCATTAACTTCAAGCCGTATGTGTATTCAGCGCCTTCAAGTTGACGAGGATGAACAAAGCCACGATCAGCCGAATCGATCAGATGAATTTCGCGATTGTGGAATATCGCTTTCACGCCCGGAAGATTCGCGAGTTTCGCGATGTCTTTCGCACGAGTGCGGATCAACATACCGTTAACAACCCAAAGTTGTTTGTATTGAGAGTTGAAGCTCTCAGTTGTGCTCAACATGTGCACGGCTTGCTTTTGACTTTGAAGTGCTGTGCGCATCATGTTTACGCGCGAAGCAGTGTAACCTCGGCCGCGAACGAATTCAGTTCCTTGGTTTTGATCTTCGAAGAGAGCAACGACAACTACGGGCTTGTCGCTATGAACTTCGCGGGTAAAGAGTGGTTGTAAAACCGGATCGATCCATGGTGATGCTTGTGCGTTTTGTGAGAGTGCTGCCGTTGCTAATACCAACAGCGTTAAGAGCGTGCGTTTCATCCCGATTCCCCCCGAAATCATCATTAATTAACCCGTAGACGTTCGCAATCTGAATTCATTGCGCGCCCCGGCCCAATGAGCCTCTGACTTACCTAGACCTTAGGCAAGGAAAAACCCAGTAAACTGTGCATCAAAATCTCAATTTTCTTGGGTAAATGAACGGATCGTAATCATTTGTATAAGTAAAACCCACATCATGCAGAGCGCATGCAAGTTACTCAGGCAAACGTTGGATCAAATGGTAACCGAAGCGGGTTCGCACGGGTTCAGAGATCTCATTTTCATTGAGAGAAAAAGCAGCATCTTCAAACGCTTCAACCATTCGGCCGCGACCAAATTTCCCGAGGTCCCCTCCGCGTGCGCTCGATGGACACTTACTAAATTTTTGCGCGAGTTCACCAAAGTCGGCACCTTCCGCCAATTTTCGTTGAAGGTCTTTCGCTTCGTACTCTTGCTCTACTAAAATATGTCGTGCGTGAACTTCGTCTTTACTCATAGGCTCAAGTAAAAAGAGGTTTAATCCACAGTGTCTGTTCGCGGCCTGGGCCCACAGACACGACGTCAATCGGTGTTGCGACTTCGTTACCAATGAATTGTACGTAGTCGCGCGCCGCTTGCGGTAGATCCTGAATGTTTCTCACTTGGGTGATGTCTTCTTGCCAACCAGCGAGAGTTTTATAAATCGGCACTGCGCGAGCGAATTCACCGGCTGCAGTTGGTAAATCTTTTATTTCCTGACCATCGAGTTTGTAACCGACGCAAACGTCGATTTTTTCGTGACCAGAGAGAACATCAAGTTTCATGAGTGCAATGTTCGTGATGCCGTTTACCCGAATCGCGTAACGAAGTGCTAGCAGATCAAGCCAACCGGTGCGACGAGCGCGCCCGGTTGTTGCGCCAAACTCTGCGCCTTCTTTTCTGATGCGTTCGCCGAGTTCGTTGTCGAGCTCAGTCGGGAATGGACCAGAGCCAACGCGAGTCGTGTACGCTTTTGTGATTCCGATAATTTTTTGTACGGCGTTCGGGCCAATGCCAGAACCGATGCAAGCAGAGCCTGAGATTGTCGATGAGCTTGTCACGAACGGATACGTTCCGTGCAAGATATCGAGCATAGTTCCTTGAGCACCTTCGAATAAAACTTTTTTACCGGCCTTGAGAGCTTTGTGAATTTGAAGTGATGCATCTTTACAGCGGTAAGGTGCTAGCACTTCTGCGATTTCAGCTAAGCGTTTAAGGAGTGGATCGAGTTTTACCGGCTCAACGTTGTAGTATTTCTCGAGAAGGAAGTTCTTTTCTTTAAGAGATTGTTCAAGTTTAGCTTTTAACGTTCCAGCCTCGAAGATATCGCCGAACAAAATTGCTTTTCGTGAAGCGCGGTCTTCATAAGCGGGGCCGATGCCTCGGCC
>JANOUF010000271.1:0-5522 GCA_031416685.1 Bdellovibrionales bacterium | reverse complement strand
CTGTCCCGGGACAGGTTCCTTGCCAACTTCCGTCGCAAATACTCTTACACTCGAGTCATCTTTCGCCGATTTTTCCGCACGAGCGATTGCTCGCTCTGCTTTTTTCAGCGGATCGTGTTTTTCAAGATAAACATCAAGTGCTGCAACCAAAGCATCTTCGCGCGATGCGGCCTTTTCACTGCATTGAGATTCAAGATCCATAACGCGTTTTAGTTTCTCAATCGATTGTTCAGACAGACCGACTGTAAGAGAGATCCGATCCTCTGCTACATACTTCACCGATTCTTTCACAGCGAGTTGTGGTTGCGCTTTAGCTACAGCCTTTTCGATATCTCGAGATGTTGATGCCTTCGCGAGCGAAAGCCACTGATCATGATTCTCTTTGTTGATCACTGGAACGATCTTACGAGCCTTCGACAACGTTAACTCACCAGCTTCAATTGCTGATTTCAACGCTGGCACCTGGACCGCTTTTCGTGCGACCGATGTTAGATTAAATGCAGTAGCGTCTGAAAGCTTGAGGACTTCGACGCAATAACGATAAAGACTTGTGCAGCCGAAATGGAAATACCCTCGAGTTTTGTCGAACTCTTGTAGCAGCGTAAGAAGCTTAGTTTCGCGTGCGACATATTCACCGGCGACCTGAACTAATTCCTTGTGTAGCGTTTGAAGTTTCTGACTCATAAACTCTCCTCTATGCGAGGAGCTTTGCCGAATAGATATTTACTACAGTGAACAAAAAAAGTGAAGTGTAAAATCACGAATTCTCCTCGTAAAAATGAATGTTTTCCTAATTTCTAAAACATACAAACGGCCCAAGCAAACGCAGTAAGTTTTCAATTTTAATTATGGGATCGCCAACGGTGTCCCATAATTAAAATGAAAACGTACAATTTCTCAGGTATAAATTCTCAATGCCACCACTCCTCAACCTACAACCCACTATCACAGGCAACCTACTTTCAATCACACCACTCACGCCCTCACACCTCGAACCCCTATACAAAGTTGCATCCGATCCACTCATCTGGGAACAACACCCATTCCCAAAACATGAACGAAATGTGTTCAACGAATTCTTCGACATCGCTCTAAACTCAAAAGGCGCGATCATCATCACAGATATTAAAACTAACGTCGTCATCGGTACGTCCCGATACTACAATCCCGCTGAAGACGAAGTTTTCAGCGGTTACACATTTCTCGCGCGCTCGCATTGGGGCGGCACGTATAACCGAGAGCTCAAACAACTAATGCTCGGTCACGCTTTCAAGTTCGTTAGCAAAGTGTACTTTGATATCGGTGAGCAAAACCTACGTTCGCGACGTGCGATCGAAAAAATTGGCGCAAGCTTTGTGAAGAATCAAGAAATAAAGGGTAAGCCGTATACCCTTTATTGTATTGAAAAGTCGGACTACGAGCGCGACTTCTGCTCGCGCTGAATAATCGCGCTCCAAAACTCAAGCACGTTAAACAACTCGTACTCAACCAAATCGGCAACCAAAACGAAATCACGCTTCTCAAAAGCGGCGAGAATTTCGCCAATCACTTCGCCGAAGCGAACTTCTGCTGAACGCCAATCGATTGCATTGATGATCGGTTTACCGACGCCGTCGGCAGCTGAGCGTAGATAAACAACTGTATCTGCAAGCCACTGGCAGCCGTCTAACAACTCTGTGAAATTGATTTGCGCAAGCTTTTGGTTCTCACCGCGCAAAAGTTCAGAAGCTGATTCGCAAGCTTTATGTAGGCGAGGAACGTAGTCGGCAGCTGAGAGCAATGTGCCATTTATTAAATCAACTGGCTTCTCGCTTGCGATTGCAAGCGAATCGATTTCTGCAAGCTTCGCCGAAGAAAACCGAACTTCGTCTGTTTCGCCTAAAAGCATTCCATTGATGCGGATTTCGCAAATCACTTCGCCGCGACTCTGAAAATCGGTTTCGATGCGCGTGATGACAGCTTGCAAATTTTCGCAATCGCCAAACTGTTTTTGGATTTCGATTTTATCCCAGTTTGAGGTTGTCATTTTGTTGCTCCTGCACCTGATTATAGAGGCTTAAGATATCTTGGAAACGCAAGTGTAGCGCATGAGTTCGCGCAAGCAATGCTGTCGTTTCCATTGGGCCGAGGCGTAAACGCTCAGTTTGAAACCAGCGAACCACCACACCGAGAGCTGGAACCATGCCCGCAATCGTCTCAATGATTTCGTCAAAACGAGTGAGAATTAACATCGCAGTTTGGTCCAATGGCTTCGTCGTCAGCTTATGCAATTGCTCGAGAGCAAGCTCGTTTGCTTCATTTAGACGTTGCAAACCCTGATAGCAAAGTTTTGATTCAGGCAATGGAAACGGTTGTCCCATGTAAATCGCCTGGAGCCATTCCCATGTTGCTTGGCTCTTGTCATAATCGGCAGGGGCGCGATACGGCGCAAGCGGTCCACTTACGTGAACAGCTTCTGCGTGACCTTGCTTACGCTCAAGTATTGCGATGGCTTCACCAACTACAGCGTCCGACGCGAGATCGTTTGCGCTTTCGAATGAAAGAATGCGGCTACCAGGACTCTTCGGACCTGTTTCCCAGAAATTCACCGAATTGAAACTTAAATTTAAAACCGGCGTTCCGGTAAGAGCAGCAATATGGATTGGAGCGCTATCAGCTCCGATAACCAACTGTGAATTCGCAATCACAGCAAAAAGATCGCGAAGCTCAGTGCGACCAACCAAATCAATTGCAGCTTTGCCAACTGAAGAATCTTTTACTTGCTGAGCTAGCGCTTGCTCTGATTTCGATCCGATGAGAACAACAGGAGCGCGGCCATCTTCAATGAGCTGTTTCACAACTTGCAACCATTTGTGTGCGCCGTATGTTTTTGAATCTTGGCTAGCACCCAAATGCACAACTATTGGAGGACGTTCAAGTCCCACGACTTCACCGACGACATCCGAAACTACAGAGTGATCGAAATTTGGAGCCTTTCTCCAGTCCGTTGTTTGTAACTCAACGCCTGCGACCTGAGCGAAAAGCTCAGTTAAATGCACACGGCTACTTCGATCCGCACCGACTTGCGCATAGAAATACGCGCTCGCATCGTCAGGGATTGCAAGATATCCGTCAGCAAATCTCGTATACCCGGCAACTTGGCTGTGAGAGTGAGAGATTGCAGCTACGAGTCTGCTTGAAAATGGTGAGAACGATAAATTTATGATTCGATCAAAGTTCTCGGCCTTGAGCAGCGTGACGAAAGATTCAAGGCGCGCAATTGCTTGCTCGACATCAGCTGACGTCGCTACAACTGGCTCGAGAATATTTTTAGTATCTAACGTCCAATTACGATGAACCTCAGAAAGCCCTTCGGTCGCGCCCGAAAAAGCGTCGCGAGTCAGAAGATGAATTTCTGAGTTCTCCCCTCCTGTGCGATGCAAAGCACGCACAACGGGCCAAGTTTGATAGATATCACCGAGTCTGGCGAGTTGAAGAACGAGTGTCTTCATTAGGCGTTTGCTCCTTGATGAGATCAGCCAGCATTCGAATTCGCTGTATTTTCTCTGATTGTTCTGTTTCGCCGCCCTGTTGAAGTTGATCCGCTATGCGAGTCAATCTCATTAGTGCAGAGTCTAAATATGATTTTAAAGTGGCAGTCATGCCGTTTCCTCCATTCGCGATCTCAGTGTGCGAATGACTTTGAGTTCAATTTCAGTGCGTGAGCGCATTTCTTGAAGGCTTTCAACGATACGACGAAAGCGTACGAACGGTGGCGTTATATCGTCTTCGATAAGCTGATCGAGAGAGCTGCGCGAGCTTTTCAAAAATGCTTGGGTTTTAATTTTCTCTCGGAAAGAAATCATCGATGAAACGAAGTCTTTCAATCGTTCCGGATTCTCAAACGTTCCATAGAGACTTTTTAAGGTAACTTGGAAACCCTCGAGACGACCGTCAATCATGCGGCCTTGTTGTTCAAGCGCATCGAAAGCACTCTCCCACTCAATCCCGCTGACCCGTGGATAGATCTTTTTGAAAAGTCGGCCAAGACGAACAGTTTCACTGCCGAGCTCATCGAGTACGCCGTCATTTTTTTTGCGTTCATCTTCGAGATGAATTTTTTGAGCGCAAAGTCCAAGAAGTCTCGAAATACTTTCTTCCGTGAACGGTTGAAGGACATCGTATGCAAACCAAAATCCGCTTTCCGAGAGTTCAACACGAAGAGTTTGCATTTCGGCTTTGTACTCTTCAGCGATTGTTGGCAGTTGATGATAAGTATTGCGAATGACTTCGCCAGCAATCATCGCTACGGCTTCGGGCTTAATACGTGAAGCGCAAGCGTGATGATCGCGATGACAAGCTTTTGAATGCGGGCATGGCGCGCAAAGTTCTTTAGCCTGCAAGATAACAGTGCCCTGCAGATAGGCGCCGGTACGATGGTAATCGCTGCTACCAAGACTAAGTTCAACGATCTTGGTGCGAGCCGCACACGCTAAATGCTTAATCGAAGTATCGCCAGTTAAGAGCGCCTTCGACGTCTTGAGTAAACTGAAAGCTGCAGCAAGTGAACAAATCGCAAGCTCTGCATCGACGCCGCTTTTCTGAAGATTCGCAACCATTGGCTCCAAACGCTCTTTTTCATTTGGAGCGCCGAGTACGAAAAATTTTAGATCTGGCTGAGCATCTGCGATCAATGAGATCGACTCAGAAAAACGATCAAGTCCCCAATCTTTTTTCACATCGCTCGTAAGCGGCTGCACTAAAAGATATGGCTTGGTGGTTCCATTAAGAATACTTTGTGCTTCCGCACTTCCCGCTTCTGTTTCAACAAGCGAAGGTGGATAGGCGTGACCATCCAAACCGAGAGCAAAACGAAACACATCCGTGTAATGGAAAACTGTTTCGCCTTCCGAGTCGGCTTGTGCATTCATGTAACGAAACCAAGGTGAGTTGAAATTTGCAAATCCATCGGTGCCCAGAATGAGCCCAAGTTTCTCGCCGCATTTCAACGCTGAGAGAAGGTATCCGCTAAGTCGGTTTTGAGTCATGTTGATGACTTGTGTGTAATTCTCAGAATCGAGTTGCTCTATCAGCTCGTTGAGCCGCTCGTAGGATTCAAAGAGTGAGCGATCTGCTTCGCCAAGGCCAGTTTGAATCGCATTCCGATCGAAGCTTACAACTTTGTCCACATAGGGGATCAAGTCGCTGATCTGCTGAAACTGTCCGTTAATTAAAAGATGGATATCGGCATTTGGATTCTGCTCTCGTAAACCCCGAAGCACCGGTGTCGACATAATAATGTCACCGAGACGGAGTAAACTTATGACAAGGATCTTGCTCTTCATTTCACAAGCTCCCCGAGAATTCTCCAAAGTAGAGCTTCGCGTTCATTGTGGCCGTGTGGCGCGGGACGCTGGCAATCGAGAATTGTCTTTACGGAAATTGGTGCCCCTGGTTGGATTTGCTCAAGCTTTTCCATCTGAGAAACTCGAAGTAGCGGAGCACGATCGCGGATTTGCAGAAAAAATCCCATGCGATCACGA
>JANOUF010000270.1:0-9964 GCA_031416685.1 Bdellovibrionales bacterium | reverse complement strand
CGCTTAGCTTACCAACTTACTGAAGAGAAAGTTGTGAGCTTCTTGTTGTCAAAAGCGGACGTTAAAGAAGTGAGCAAAGAAGAGTTGGCGAAGGAAGAAGCGGACGCGAAGAACTAGGCTGAGGGGCTTGCATGGAGTTTTTAAGCAAGCTCTTGGTAGCCTCTGTAGCAACATTGCTTTTTGCAGGCTGTACTTCGAATCAAAAAAGTACCAGCCAAACTACCGAAGCTTTAGAAGTTACAGTACGTGCGGCTTTCGAAAATGATCGCATTCATCTCCTCCCAAAGTTCGATGGCAAAACTCTCAAGATGTTTCTTGATTCCGGTGGTGGTTCGAAGCCATTCACCTATTCGGATGTCGTCGTGACATTTAAATTGCCATTGATTGAACATCATCAGCTACGCAAAGGCGTCGTCGGCTTAACTGATTTTACCGGCGCAGAAGCGCCATTCAATCAACTATTCGCAAACTTCGATGCTGTTCCCGTGTATTCGCCTGAGAATCAAGATTCAGAAGCCGTCTTTGTTCGGCTTTTTACTGGCGCAGCGTTTGTAGGTGGTACTTTTTTTGGAAGAGAGAGATGGGTAATCGATTATCCGAATCGCAAACTTTTAATTGATCGCTCCCAAGGTAAAATCGAAGGCAAATTCATTCAGGCAAAGTTTAAATCAGACGCGAGCGGAAAACGACCGTCGAATCATCCGCTAATAGCTGTTGATGTCGACGGAGAATCCTTGCCTGTACTTTTCGATACTGGGGCAACCTCGTGGTATTCGGAAGACGCAAAGAAAAAGGTCGGCGTGTCTTCTGAATTCCCCGCATCATGCTTCATAAGAAAATCAGTGTATTTGAAATGGCGAAAGAAAAACCCTAATTGGAAGTATATTGAAAAAGGCGATCGGTTTAACGGAGGCCAAGACCTTATCGAGGTGCCCGCTGTGATTATCGCCGGTCACACGGTCGGACCAATCTGGTTCGCGGCAAGAAATGACAGAGAGTATGACCACTTCGGAAAAGAGTCGTTCGACGCTCGTATTGACGGCGCGGTGGGCGGAAGCGTCCTAAAACACTTTCGAATCATTGCTGATTACGAAACTGGCCAATTCTTTTTTCAGAAGTGATGGGCGCTTCTGCTCTGACCGGTCAGGGTAGGTTATTTCAACAAAAAGTATCCACCTGCTGCCGCTGCAAATCCCACAAGCGGACTCACAATGAAATAAATTACGGCAGTGGAAATTGACGACGCCTGCATGAGGGTTAACGTCTGCAACGCATAAGCTGAGAAGGTCGTAAATCCCCCACACAAACCGACCAGAAGAATCTGGGATGTCGAAGTACTAACGGCGCCTTTGCTTGCTGCCAACGCGTAGACTGCGCCGGCGAAAAAACATCCAAGAATATTGACCGCAAAAGTTCCGGTGTGTGGCTGGAAATTTAACCGAGTTGCAAATTGATCTGCCCCGAAACGAAGTAACACTCCGATTGCGCCGGCGAACGCCAAAAGTAAAATTTGTGTCGGATTAATTGATGTAGTCATCGTTCCCCCCTATACTTGCATCACTCTTCCGCTAAATAAAACTCACCACGTGGACCTTGCTTATGCTTAGTAGACAGAAGCCCGAGCTCAACCGCCCAGCGCGCTAGGTAACCAAATGATGCCTCAAAAATATTTTTCTCAACGTAATTCATAACTTCTAGGTATGCGCGCTTGCCAGTGACAACCCGTGAGTGAGCAAGGGCATCCCAAAATTTTCCGAATGGTTTTCCTTTACGCGCACCCGTCACTAAACGAGCAATCATCGCAGTGATCGTCCGCAGAAATTTCTGGAATGCTGCGCGAGAGGGGAAACTCGCCAACAGGTGCAAGTGATTACCGTTATTTGAATATGAGTGAAGCTTCGCCCCCGCAGATTCCGCCTCACGATCAATCAAGGATTTAATCTCGATCTCGCGATTATAGTTACGCATCGAAAGCTTGCCCTTTGCGCACGATGCTTTGAGCGGAATGAAGAGCGGCTTCTTGCGATCAAATGGGCGCTCTACTTTTCTTTTGCCTACGCGACGATCTTTGCCGTTCAGCGCACCGCCATGTTCCGCGCGGCCCGCACGAAATTCTGATTTGGAATTGAAGAAATCGAGCTGGGTTTTTCGCATAGAGATAACCTATGGGGCAATATTATATTTACCAATAAACTTGATGACAGGGGGGTAGTCGGGAAAGTGCTCGTAAAAAAGCCCACCCAATAAAAGGGGGTGGGCATAATCTTTCAGTTGAGGGAGTTGAGAAGTCGCCACGCGAATCGAAGACCTTAGAGTCGCGCTCCGCTTCCTCTCAGGGAGCCGGCGTACCAACTGGTGTCGGCGCAACCGAAGGCTTCGCTGGCTTAGCAGGCTTCTTCACAGCGCCAGCAGCCGGATCTTCCTTCTTAGTAGGAACCGCGTCTTTCTTCGCAGCGGCAGGTGTCGCCGATGCACCAGGCGCTGGCGCAGACGCAGCAGCTACTGGCACGACTGCTTCTTCGCCCTTGTAGTTCTGCATCACTTTCCATGCGCGCAAGTAGTTGTATGCTTGCAGCACTTGGAAATCTTCAAACAAAATTTTCTCTTTTGCAGTCATGTTCTTTTTGCTCTTGGAATCTTGTGTCCACCAGAATGTATTCGTTGGATCACTCGATGAACCCCCACCCGCCTGCTCTTTTTCCTTTTCCTTGGCTTCACGATCACCAGGTAAGTGACGTGCGATATCCTGCTCACGGCGCACATCGCGCTTAATGACAGCTTTCTTAAATTGTTCCGTGTCCACGTCTTCGATTACGACATCTGGCTTGATTCCTTCAGCTTGGATCGAAACGCCGCTCGGTGTGTAGTAGCGAGCGACCGTCAACTTAAGACCCGAGCCATCACCAAGTTTTACAACTGATTGCACGGAACCTTTACCGAAACTACGTTGACCCATAACTAGTGCGCGTTTGTTATCCTGAAGTGCGCCTGCCAAAATCTCACTAGCACTTGCCGAGTATTCGTTGATCAACACGATGATCGGGAACTCTGGGAAAGTATTGTTCTTATGCGCATGAACAACTTCCTTCTCCGCTTTATTGCGACCGATTGTGGTAACGATCACGCCTTTTTCGAGGAAGAAATCGCTGATCTTAATCGCTTGATCTAGGAGCCCACCTGGATTTCGGCGTAAATCGAGCACCAACCCTTTGATTCCACTTGCGCCGCGCTGATGCGCTTTCAAAACTTTTTCCAGATCAGGAGCTGAATTCTCAATGAAACTTGTAAGACGAACGTACGCGTAACCGTCTTCCAAATCCGTGTACTTCACAGACTTCACTTTTACGACACCACGAGATACTGCGAACTCTTTTGGTTTATCGAAGCCCTCACGATAAATCATCATGCGAACTTTCGAACCTTTTTTGCCGCGCATTCTCTGAGCTGCTTCAGCAAGACTTAATCCCTTTGTGCTCTCGCCATTGATCTCAACAATTTTGTCGCCGGCTTTAATTCCAGCTTCCCATGCAGGAGTATCTTCGATTGGTGAAATGACCGTAAGGACATCGTTTTGAACTGTGATTTCAATTCCGAGACCGCCAAACTCACCGCTGGTTTCATTTTCAAATTCTTTGTAGATTTCAGGTGGAAGAAAGTTTGTGTGCGGATCAAGTTCTTGCAACATACCCTTGATTCCGCCGTAAATAAGTTTCTTGGTATCAATTTCTTCGACGTAGTATTGCTGAACTAAGTTAAGAACCTTTGTGAAGATCTGAAGTTCCTGATAACGATCTTTTGCAGCAGCGAGTACAGCATCTGAACTCGCTGCTCCCATTAGCATCCCCGCAGTACCGATAGTAAATAAAAACGCGATGATCAGCGCGGGTTTAGAGGCCTTGCGATTCATGATGATCCCTTCGTGATAGCTCAGCTGCTGGCTGGATAATAGGTGTCGTTTGTGAGATCGGAATCGCTTTGTTGCCGATCCACACTTTTGGATTTTCAGGTTCAGAGAAATGACGTATCTCAAAATAGAGTCCGTCGCCATACATGCGTGACGTTGAACCCGCCTCAGCAATCGCTTGGCCTCTTTCGACTTCCTGTCCGACTTTTACGCGCGTGTTACCGAGATGACCGTACAAAGTGTAATAGTGATCTCCATGATCGACGATGACAGTTTGTCCGTAGCCAGGCACCCAGTCGGAGAACGCGACTTTACCTTCGAAGACAACATTGACTGCTGTTCCAGTTGTCGCCTTGTACTGACGACCCTTATGACTTAATCGAATATCTTTTCCGAGTGATACCAATCCGAAATCTTGCGCAATCGTTCCTTCAATTGGATGGGGAAGCTGACCTTTCCGTTCGAAGAAAGAAGGCTTCAACAATCCAGAAATTGCGTCGGAGTCTTCATCACTGATGTCTGTAGGGAGGAAATTAGCCGTCTTCGCCCGGATTTTTTTGATGTCGCGAAGGGCGGTTTTCCGCGACATTTCAAGCGTAGATGCAATTTTCGACTTTGCGTTCTGCTCAGCAAGAAGAAGCCCTTCTTGCTTTTTAATGCTTCGTTCAATAACCACGAGACGTCTAACTTCTGTTTTAAGTTTGTGGCGTTTCTCGCGGTAGCTCACGACGTTTTTTTGATAACTGCGTATCAAACGATAATCAAGATCGCTCATGATTTTTAGAAACTTCATTGAGCGGTCAAGATCATGCGAGCTGGAGGAAGAAAAAAGCAAACTGACGGAGCCCTCACCAGATAGTTTATAGAGATTCCGCAGTCGTGTTTTCAAAAACTTCCGCTGATCATCGATTTGCTTTTCAAGGTCGGCTATGACTTTAGCAAGGTTCTGCACGTTTCCTTGAGCTTGGAATAGTTCATCAGTGAGATGACCTTTATCCTTCGTAATCTTCTTCATCCGTCGGTTGATATCGTAAAGAGATCCGATAATGCGTCTCTGCTCAGCTTCGCTATCAACGAGTTTACTTTTCGTTTCTTGGTAACGTACAGCCAGCTCTTCAACGTTCGTCTTTTCAACTGCGTATGCAGTCAAACCGAAACTTACGGCAATGAAAGTTAATGCAATGATGTTGAGTGGCTTAGAAAGCATCATGAATCAAATTTCTGGCTTGCTGACCAACCATCGTTAATTTGTCGAACGGTCAAAAATGCACCGACGAAGCCGATGATGCCGCCCGTGACAAACATCAAGACTATTCCACCAGCGCCTAGAAAGCCGATATTGGCAGCAACGCGAGCAAAAGCAAAATTCGACTCTAAGATGGAAAGTTCCCAAGTATAAATTCCGTAGTTGGCAACAACACCAATTGTGGCCGCCATCAGACCCATGAGCGCACCTTCAAACAAATAAGGTGCTCGAATCATGTTAGGAGTTGCACCAACGAGTTCGAGAATTTCGATTTCATCGCGACGAGCTGAAATCGCAGCTCGTATCGCGTTGCCCACAACAAACAAACTCCCGGCAATCAAAATTAAAATTATGACCCAGCCACTAGCGTTGAGAGCGCCGACGAAGCTTGAGTAATTGCTGACCCAACCCTGGCCGTACGAAACTTCTTCTACGCCTTTAAAGCCTTGGATTTTTTTTGCGATACCTTCGAGTGTCCCCGCAACGGCTTGTGGCTCGATGGTTTCCGACAACTGAACCTGAAAGCTTGCCGGGAACGGATTAGCAAATTCAGCGTCTTTTAAAAGATCCGGTGCGTACGTCGCCATTTGTGTCTTGAAAAGTTCAGTCGCACTTTCCTTTGGTACATACGAAATATTTTTTAAGCGCTCGTCCGTTTCGAGTGCCGTTTTTAAATCAGCTAGCGATTTTTGCGAAATCGTATCTTCAACGTACACCGTGAGTTGAACCGATTCGCCCCACTGTGTAAGAACGCGTTTTAAATTGAGTGATAGGCAAAAGACAAAGCCGACAACCGTGAAGGTCGCAGCAAGAACACTTAGAGTCGCGAGCTGTGTTCCCGTTTGATGAATCCAGCTGCGCTGAAAGCATTTCCAGTATTCTTTTAAAGCCGATTGCATCCTTGCATCCGTTCTTTTTGTTTTTAATTTAACAAGTTCTAATGGTCCGCTATTGATCAGTTATTGATCAATCGTGATTTGTCCGCCGCGGATCTCAATGATCCGTTTTGCGCGACGATCAACTAATCCTTGATCATGAGTTGCAACAAACACTGTCGTTCCTTGTGCGCTGACGCGTTCAAGTAGATCCATTATTTCTTCACTCAATGCCGAATCTAAATTTCCAGTCGGTTCGTCGGCAATCAAAAGGCCCGGCTGATGAATTAACGCGCGAGCAATTGCCACGCGCTGTTGTTCGCCACCAGAAATTTGATCAGGCAACTGATCTCGCTTGTAAGAGAGACCCACTTGCTCAAGTATCTCGTCGACTTTGCGCTCAATAAAATTTGGACGCTCGCCACGAATCTCGAGAGGAAGTGCGACGTTTTCAAAAACTGTCCGTCCTTTTAAGAGACGAAAATCTTGGAATACAACTCCGATTTTTCTGCGAAGAAGTGCAACTTCGTTAACACCTATGCGAGTTAAATCGTGTCCTGCAACTTGCACATCGCCTGAACTAGGTTTGTCGAAACCAGAAATCATTCGAAACAATGTTGTCTTGCCAGCACCACTCGGGCCGGTGAGAAAAATGAACTCGCCTTTTTGAATTTCAAGCGAAACATCGCGCAGCGCATGAACGGGCCCTGGGTACGTCTTGTAAACGTGAGTAAATTGAATCATCTCTCTAGTTTAGGGAGGTTCAAAGGAGTTGACCAGAAACTAGCAGGTCCAGAATTTGTTGGTGCTGTTCACGCATAGCCAAACGTATTGAATTCGCATCGCGAATTTGCAATCGAGACAGGACTTCCGTGTAGGGAGTTTTGACACTTTTCACAACTGCCCCACCTTGATACACCCGACTGACAAGGTATGGGTTCTCACGACCCCAATCCTCGGTCTGGATATGGAAGCTGATCCCCTGATAAATCACATCTGAATTAAAACCTTTTTGCACGCGGCGTCCCCGGACTACGACCAAGCGTTAGTTTTACAGAACACTGTCTCAGTTTGACAAGCTCTTGATATTTCAGGCCTCTCGGGTGTTTTCAGGCCCTCCGATAAGTACATGTCGGAGAAATGATGCATTTGAGAACGAGCCACATCAGAACGCTGCTATTCGTTGCATTTGTAAGTGCAGGTAGCATCGCGTGCTCAAAGAAGATTGAGGTTGAGTCGTCGACTCCGTCTCAGCCGCCTTCTGCGTATTGCTCACCGACATCGGTGGTAGTTCCTAGCCCAAAAACGCTGACGATTACTCCGAAGTACCAATATCGCGTCAACGGCAACGGTGCGATTGCTGACCGGGCAATCCGAAACGCTGAGGTCTTGATCTTGGATAGTTCAGGTTCAGTCGTTCAATGCCTTGAAACATCAAGCGTAACTGGTGTGTTCACGGTGGATCTACCTTTGAATACTGGAAGCTACACAATCAAAATTAATTCGCGCGCAAATAATAGCTCCGTTAAAGCGTACGTGCTAACGGATCCATGGAACAACTCGCACTACTCGATCTCGGGCTCGTTTGATTCCGCTACGGCTGCACCAACGGCATTTACGATGACGGCTGCTGCCGCAAGCTCAGGGTCAGTCCTTGGCGGCGCGTTTAATATTCTCGATCAAATTTTAAATGCGAACGCCTATCTGCGCACAAAGACCGCGGCGGGTGCAGCTGGGTGCACACCGTTTGGAGCTGAATGCTCAACATTCACCGTCGCACCCGTGATTTATGCTTATTGGAAAAAAGGATTCAACCCGAACACGTACCTCGGTAAGAGCGCAACGAACGGCGTGAGCTTCTTCCTTCGCGGCACAAATGAATTGTACATTCTCGGTGGAATCAACGGCGACGTTCTCACGAGTGACACGGATCATTTCGACAACACAATTATATTGCACGAGTACGGACACTTCATTGAAGACACATATTCAATTTCAGACAGCCAAGGTGGAGTCCATCAAGGTAACACTGTGATTGACCCGCGCTTAGCGTGGAGCGAAGCATTTGCAAACTTCTTCCAAGCAGCAGTATTGAACACGCCAGTGTACCTCGACACTCTCGGCAACATCGAGTGTGGTGCATCGCCTTGCTTTCAAGACTATATCAATGAAAATCTCGAGAGCTACGATTCAGCGGACAACCCAGGAACAGTTGACCCAGGCGAAGGAACGTTCCGCGAGTTTTCACTGACTCGCGCATTGTGGGATACGATTGATGCTGCCGTCGACATTGGTGAAACAGCACAGTCGCCTTTCTCTGAAATTTGGACACTGATGACGAGTACAAATGTGGGTTTTAAAAACAGTTCGCTGAATTTCCGTAACGCCGGTCTCTTCTTCAAACTTCAATCGGCTCTTCCTGGCAGCACTACGAATTGGGCGACAATTCGCACGAACGAAGATCAGCGAAATGACCAACGCGATTACGCAACTCCGGTCACCGTACCTGGAGTTTGCGGAGTTAATACAATTGATCCACTAATTTGGAGAGACGGTAGCTATGATGATTCTGATCTCTTTAACGACAATGATCTTTATCAGTATAACCATCCAGGCGGTACATTCCGCGCGCGGATTGTCTACACCGTTAGCGGTGGCGACCCGACCAATCTCGATTTAATCATTTGGAAAAATGGATATCGTTGGGGGCGCACAGCCGACATCGTTGCGATCAGCGCAGCAGAGCAAGTTTCCGACGGCGGTGATGAAGAAGTAAACTTAACTCTTCCAGCCGGGCGTTACATGATCAACGTGATGGGCGACTCATCAGCTTTGTTCATGGGCTCAACACCGGATGCTAGTACTTATGACCTTTATATAGGAAGCGCGCTCCAAAAAGCGTGTCCAAACCCAGGTGGCTGATATGGATATAGTGAAACCAACAGCACCAAATCGTTTCGTCTCCGCTCTTCCAATGGCGGGTGCGACACTTCTTGCGGCCGCGTTTATGGCGCTCGGAGTTTGGGTCACTATTGAATGGCGTCCACATTCAGCAACGCATGCAAGCAGCGCAGCCGAAGTTGAAATGCCGGATCAAGATAGCCACAACTCAAGTCGCAAATCAGGCGGACTCATCAGTTCCCAAATTGATTTAGCAAGTGAGTATGTCTCTGAGAAAGCATTCACACTTCGCGGAACGATGAGCAGCAATGCGGACCTAGACGACGTTGAATACAAATGGAACGTGCCTGAAGATGTTAAGGTCCTAAGCGGCGAACGTAAAGGTTCAGCGGTAGTTGGTTCAGGCGGACAAGTTGAATTCTATTTGCAAGTTGTAGCCCTAACTCCAGGACCGAAAGCGATTTCTCTGCAAACGTCGACGAAGCGTGGTCGCAAACGAATCGGCGACGTTGCGACCTTCTTAACTCAAGAGCACGAAAAATCAGATAGCGACTCAAGTGAATTATCGAAAGCATTGTCGGATCTCAATATCTTGCCGGCAGCTCCAGCGCCACGCTCACCCGAAGAATTCAGACGCCGCGCAATTCACTGAGCAATTCATCAAATTGCTCAAATCAAACAATCGCAATTTCCAATTCCGGATCAAATTGCTCTCGTAAAATTCCTTGAATCGCATCGAGCGTTCCAGAAATTGAACTTGGACATGTGCCGCAAGCACCTTGATAGCGAACTTCCAACGTATGCTCTTTAAGCGCGATCACTTCGATATCTCCGCCGTCGCCTTGCAAGTACATGCGTACGGTACGATCTAAAATTTCTTCGATCTGTTGGATCTCGGGCGGAAGTTGCGAACGATCTACTTTTTTTCGTTCTTCTTCTAAAAGAAACTCAGGATCGTGGAGAACCATGTCTCGCTGAACAACAGCAATCACTTCAAAGCGAAGTGTGTCGACGTCGGCATCGTCAGCGTAGGTGACT
>JANOUF010000269.1:0-2516 GCA_031416685.1 Bdellovibrionales bacterium | reverse complement strand
AAAGGTACTTGTTACCTTTTGGTTGAGCAGGTGCATTACCAAAAGGTAACAAGTACCTTTTGTTACGCGCGCGCGTTACGGGCTTGCTGAACTCGTTTCAAGAGCGAAGTTTTTTTCAGCAATGGAACCAGTTCTTTTAGTTCGGCGCCCGACGGTTTCCCAATTACAGCAACACGAATCGGCATAAACAAGTGTTTACCTTTCACGCCGGCCGCATCTTTCACTTTGTCTTGAAGCGCATTGAAGTCAGGCTCACTTAAATAATCGCTACCATGCGCTTTTAAGCCGGCTTCCCATGCATCCCACACCTTTGGGGTTTCAGCCCAACCCAAAACCTCTTTGGACTCGTCCCCGACTTTGTAGGCCGAATCGGAAAGTGGACGGAACAACGTCACAGCATCCGCTAACGTAGTCATGCGCGGCCTAAAGAGCGACAACGCCTTCTCTACCCACTCTTTATCGTCAGGAACGTCAATTCTTTCACGAACCAAAAATGCTTTTACACGTTTCCAAAGTTCGTCGGTCGGCAAAGCACGTAAGTGAGTCGCGTTCACCCAGTTCAGTTTTTCTTCATCAAAAACTGCAGGAGCTGAATTCAAACGATCGTAGTCGAATAGCTGAATCATCTCTTCGATTGACATGATTTCTTGATTCTCGTTCGGCGAGCTCCAGCCAAGAAGTGCAATGTAGTTCAAGATCGCTTCAGGCAAATAGCCGCGCAAATTAAAATCATTGCAACTTGTAGCGCCGTGACGTTTCGATAACTTTTGACGATCGGGCCCCAAAATAAACGACATGTGACCAAACTTTGGCACCGGCATCCCAAGCGATTCGTAGATCATCATCTGACGAACGGTGTTGCTCAAATGCTCTTCGGCACGAAACACATGGGTGATTTTCATCAATGCATCGTCGACCACACAGCAGAAGTTATAAACTGGCATTCCGTTTGAGCGAATCAAAACGAAGTCACTCACCATGTCGGATGGCAGGCGAACTTCTCCGCGCACGAGATCTGTAAACACATACTCTTTTGATTCTTTAATTTTAAAACGAATCGCAGCTTTCTCGCCGCTCACGACGCGCTTGCGACCTTCATCTGCAGAAACAATTTTGTCTGGACGAGGAATATGATGAACCACACCTTCGCCGTCTCCGGCTTTTAGCTTCTCAAGTTCATCGTCAGTTCTGAAGTCATAGTACGCATGACCGCTATCAAGAAGCTTGTTGGCTTGCTCCATGTAAATCTGCTTACGCTGACTCTGACGATACGGCCCATGCGGCCCCATGTCTTTCAACGTCTCGGGATTCGGCCCCTCAGCCCAAGGTAACCCCAACCACTTAAGATCGCCAATTTGCATCCGCATCGCTTCTTCAGTGCTGCGCTCAACATCGGTATCCTCAACACGCAAAATGAACGCCCCACCGTTCTTCTTCGCATACAGATAATTATAAAGCGCAGTACGCGCCCCACCGACGTGCAGATAACCCGTAGGACTTGGCGCAAATCTCACCCGAACCGTCATAACTAAATCCCGTCGTTTGTTTTTTGGGCCGTGATTCCCTTGGGAGAAGTGATCTGAGGGTCTCGCGGTCCAAGTTCCGGCAATTTTTCGTGTACTCACGTAAAAATTGAGCGGCTGTTCGAAGGACCGTGAGATCCTCAGATTGCTTTTTCCGAGGGGACACGATCCAAATAAAAAACTCCGGGTTAGTTAAAACCCAGAGTTCATAGAGTGTTCAAGTTTTTTAATCGAGAGACTAGAGAGTCAGCTTCGCTTCAAGCCCGAAGATAGCGCGAACTTCGTCTTCGTGTTCGAGCTCTTCGCGACTAGTCGCAAGAGAAAGCTCTTTTAAAAGAAGGCCACGAGCCGTGTCGAGCATCTTGCGCTCACCGAAGCTGAGTTCCTTGTCGACTTTCAACAAGAACAAGTCGCGAAGAACTTCTGCGATCTCATACACAGATCCAGTTTTGATCTTTTCCATGTACTCGCGGTAGCGACGGTTCCAAGTTTGATTGTCGATTTTCACGTTTGTTTCTTTGAGGATCTTGATCACTTCCGCAGCTTCCTGCTTAGAAATAATTGGACGCAGACCAACGCTTGCAACGTTGTTCTTCGGAATCATGATCTTCATTCCGCTCTCAAAAATTTGAACGGTGTAGAACTCAAGCTTTTTGCCCGAGATCTCTTTGGCGTCGACCGAGAGAACTTTGCCCACACCATGACCTGGATATACGGCATTATCTCCGACCTTAAATTCCGGCGCCATTGAACCTCCTACAAGCTGCGCGGGCACTGTATGCCCTCTCACAGAAACATTATGACTAACTAAAGTTGCTTACTTTTTAGAGCCCGAGGCTCTGCTAAAGCTCCGAAGTTATAGCACTTTTGACATGGGTTATCAAACCTAAACACTTTCGGGAAAGGCAATGAAAGGTCTACCTGATCGATTGGTTTCAAAACCAATATAGACCGCGCGTGGCTGACCGACTTTGTAAGAATTTTCTGCTTAGG
>JANOUF010000268.1:0-1868 GCA_031416685.1 Bdellovibrionales bacterium | reverse complement strand
CACCCGACGCAAAAAATCGAGCTCGTCGGTTTGGTAGAGTTTAAAAGCGGTGGCATCTTCGGCCACGATAATGGCTTTCACAAGAGGTCGCTGCTCGAGGGGAACATCTTTGAGGGCGGCAAAATAATTCGGGTTTGGCTCCATTAAGAAATGACTGCCTCGTTTCCATTCCTTTAAGCGGTAAGGCCCAGTAGCAAATTCCCGAGCCAGCTGTTCTTCATTTTCAATTTTCTCGGGGCGGGGAGAAAAGACCGGACTCGCCAGCTTGTACAAAAAATCGGCATCAGGTTTTTCAAAATGAAAAATGATTTTGTTTTTGTCAGTCGGGTGAGCAAAGACGCCTAACTTATTCGGAGCCATCTTCTTCGCAAGAATAGCCTTCGCATTTAAAAGTGAGATTAAATCCGCTTTGGGCTGCGGGGAACTGTCTGGCCTGAAAGCATCACGAAAGGGACGGATGAAATCGTCTCGGGTGATGGCTTTTCCGTTGGCCCATTTCAATCCGCCCCTCAGTTCGCACTCGATTAATTTCGGCGCACGCACAATGCACGACTTCGCAAGATGCGGCTCTAGTGAGATTGACGTTTCGTCCTTGGGCTTCATGACCATAAGACCGCCATACAAGTTGCCGTGCAGATAAGAATTAAATGCCGCCTCTACTTTCAGGGGCGATAGGCTCATGGGGTCCGTAAAAATATGAAACCGAAAGACCGGCGGACTTTTTTGCGTCTCTTCTTCGGCCCAACTCAAACTCCCAAATGACAATACGAAAATAAAACAAAGTTGCACAATCATTGAGTGACCGCCGTAAATGTGGATGGGAATACTTGGCGCAAGGCGCCCATCCAAATTGGTTCAAAAGTTTCGTGATCGTAAAATAATTCGAAACGGCTGAGCCGCAATTCGCGGACATACTGAGCTTTTTGTTGCGGAAGGATTTCGCTATCCGTATCGAGAACATTGTTTGTTGTGGCCTCGGAGGTAGTTAGTACTAACTGTTTAGACCACTTGGGCAGCAACAGTCGGTTCATTACTTCTTGAGCTATTTTCTTATTCCGCGAATCTTTGGTCATTCCTATTAAACCAATCCAAAGATTAGATTTTTCAACTGGTAACTGAAATTGAAAGTTTTTGTTCTGCACCATAAATTTCGCCGCTTTTCCGTTAGTCATTTGCCCGGCACTGATTGTTCCTGCTGCGAGGCTTTTTTCGATGTCCGAACTGAAAACCGGAAACCTGGTGCTCAATGATTTCAGATCCTTCAAAAGATCGGGCTGATTGCCTGTATTGACCCATGTTTTGATTATCGGACTCATTTTCACGGCCAGGCTGTAGGCCTCCACCGACGAAGGCGATATTGCAATTGATCCGGACTGGGCGGCAAGAGATGCACTTATAGAATCAAATTCTTTCAACTTCTCCGAATTAAATACGAAGCCATTTACTCCCCAAAAAAGCGGTAGTAGATGTCGACCTTCGGGATCAAAATTCAAGTTTTGAAAATCGATCGAAATATTTTCGTAATTAGTGACTCGCTCGCGGTCGATTTCTTCGAACACGTTTTCAATGATAAATGAATCGATTAGAAAACTGCTGAGCTCGATAAGGTCGTACTTACCTCGTGCCGACAAGAGCTCGCGCAAAAATTCTTGCGGAGACGAGGTCGTCGTCACGCGAAGCATGATCTCTTCGTCTTTTGCAAACTTGGCGATGAACTCGGGAGTGAAGCGGCCTTCTTCAGCAAGGATATGAATTTCGCCCCGCGCCCATTTCTGAGGGCGAAGCTGATAGTCGCGGTAAAATCCCCACCACAATCCCCAGACAAAAGACAACAGCACGGCAATGAATGTAACTTTAAAGAAACTCTT
>JANOUF010000267.1:0-6563 GCA_031416685.1 Bdellovibrionales bacterium | reverse complement strand
AATTGGGATCGATTCGGTAAGGCACTGAATTAAGTTTCGGTACCTATCAACAGGCAAAGGTCGCAAAAAGAAACACAAATCCGTCCCACTCTCGTACAATTTTTAAAAGGCCTGAACTATTTTTTTCCAACTTGTCGTCGGATCCTTCAATGACGGGCGACTCCACCCGATAAGTCGAGTGTCCTTAAGCTCAAACTCATTCGGAGGCATTTGAAAATGAAGTTCAATTTGTTACTAGCTACCTTTGTGGCACTTTCATTCGCAGCGCCCGCACAAGCGCACAATCACGAAGAAAAAAAGCCAGCTGAGAAGGTGGCTGACAAAAAAGCTGACCACGAGCACAAACACGACAAGGCATGCAAACATAAAGACAAAGACGGCAAGTGCGAAGAACACCATAAAGACGAGAAAAAAGCAGCAGACGCCGCCGCCCCTGCTGCCGACCCACACAAACACTAATATTTGCTTTTTCCAATCGCAGGAGGGCTGGTAGCATCGGTGGATGTTTAGGGCTCTCCTGTTTATTTTGGTCTTGATAGCGGTCGCACCTGCGCGGGCGAAGCTCTGCAATCCGATTAAGGAGCGTTGCTTTAGTCACGGTGGGAGCTCAACGAAACCCGCATACCCATCTCGAAGCTCAGGAATCAATCTCAATCCGTCCGCTGTTCCGACTGAAGACGCGTGGGGCATTGAAACGATCGTCTTTGACGGTGCCGATTTTTCACTCGTGAAAGGCACAGGCCGCATCGGCGCAGCCCTTTCTCCATCAAATAGCGAGGAAACTTTCTTCGGGCCCCCAGGCTTTGAGATCGATCAGGTTTTTATTCAGCGAAAAATTGATCACAAGAAGTACAAATCACAAAAAATAAATTTAGCGACCGCAATTGGTTTGGTTAATAACAATCACAAAGGGCTTCGCCGTTTTGAAGTTAATTTGGGAGTGATCGGCAAATATAATCGAGTTGCTAAAAAGGTTGGACCAGGGGCAGGTCTTTCCGGAATCGCTGGCCCAATAACATTCGGGTACTCGCGTGGAAAAGATCAGTACGTCATCGATCTCAACCCGTACGGAATTTCGAGTACGGTCACGTACAAGTACGACACAGAAACTTTATCCGCCGGAATTTATCTCAGCACATTTGCGTTTGATTATTCGAAACTGACCATCACTGACGAGTTCGAAAGCCAAGTGTTCATAACGTTGCTCACGGGAAGCCTTCTTTTGAAAAGATGGATTTTAACCGTCGCTCAAAAAAAGGAAGATTCTGCTCGGCTAAAGTTCGATTACAAAACCAATACACTCGTCGATCAACGAATCAAGACCGACTATTTTACCGGAGTTCAATTCGCCGCTACTAAAGTCATAATGATCGGCGCGTACTACAACTACTACCTTCTCAATGATCTTGCTTTCGGAGCGACTCTGTTTTTCTAAAAAGAGTGCCAACCAAGGGCACCATTCCGGCAGTTAAGCACCAAGACTCCCACTAAACTCAATAGGCGATAGGGCACGAGGCATATCGGTTGCAAATTCTTGAAGCAAACGGAGGCCTCTATGAGTTCAGCTACGATTTCAGTTCTTGTTGCTGTTGCAATTTTGTTTGGTGGCGAGTCTGCAAAGGCAGGCGTACCAGAAGCTTCAGCTGTCCTCCACCCGTTCACCTCCGACGGCTGTAGTGCATGGCCGGATGGTTGGCCGGGAGTTAAAGAAGATCAATGGCGCCACTGCTGTGTGCTTCACGATCTCCGATATTACGCTGGTGGAACACGCTCAGAAAGATTTGCTGCTGATAACGAACTCAGACGTTGCGTCGGAAAAAGCGGCCAAAAACTTGCTACTAAACTCATGGCGGTCGTCATTCAAACTGGAGTGGTAGTTGGTGGCGAGCCAGGCCTTCCAACGACATGGCGCTGGGGCTACGGATGGAAATATGATCGTGGATACGCACCGTTAACAACTGAAGAACGAGGACTAGCGGATTCTATGCTTCCTCACAACCCGCTCTCTTTCAAAATCAATGCAAAAGAAGGTTTGAAGTTGCGTCCAGAGCAGACAGAAGACCGTTGTGAAGATCTCGTTCGCTCTGAGTACAAACGCACCTCTGGTTTTTTTCCGCTCAAGCTTTCCCGTAGCGAACGAACACCGGGGCGTTTTATCGTTGTGTCATCTGCGTGTATCGGCGCCACACTGTTTGATCTCCAGGCTAAGTCGTGCTCACGCGCAGACACGAGTCCAATTCGCATTGTACGTGTCTCAGCAACTGGCATTTGCGTAGTTCCAGAAGAACTCCGAAACTAGCTCAAATGCTACACTTCTCGTTGAAAGAAAAATTGATTCCTTGCAAACCTGCAGCGTGGGCACGTAGCGGCCACGCACAGACATTGCTTGGACATTTTCTTCCGTCGCCGATTCTCAACACGAACGATGAGCGTATCGAACTTCTAGTCTCAGGCGGCGATACGATCGTGGCACACTTTATCCCCGGCACTTCGAATACGATTGTCTATGCGTTTCACGGATTAGGTGGCTCAAGCCATCGAAGCTATATGCAGCGAACTGCGCTTATCGCACAAAGTTTCGGTCATTCCGTTTTTTTATTTAATCATCGCGGTTGCGGTACAGGTTCAGGTCTTGCGAGAGAGCCGTATCACTCTGGGCGCGCCGAAGATTTGTCAGCACTTATCGAGTACGGTCGTAAACGTTTTCCTTCACATATTCACGTTGCCATCGGTTACAGCTTAAGTGCGAATGCACTTCTACTTCTAGCAGCAGGTCAGCGCGGGAGTTTCCTCCCCGACGCAGCTATTGCAGTCAACGCTCCCATTGATCTGCATAAAGCAGGAGTTTTACTAAAAACAGGATTTAATCTCGTCTACGATCAAAGCTTCATGCGAGATATGCGCAGAGAAATTTCCTCGCGGCTTCATCAAAAACCTGAACTTAACAAACTTCGCGTGCCGGCGTTTAGTAACATGATGGATTTCGATGAACTCTACACGGCTCCACATGGTGGGTTTAAAAATCGCGACCACTATTACTCGACGTGCTCAGCGAAGCAGTATCTCCAACAGATTAAAATTCCAACCGTTCTTCTCACGGCAAAATCGGATCCGTTTGTTGATTACCGCGATTATCAAGACGCGAAACTCTCACCCCACGTGCATCGTCATATCGAAGACCACGGCGGCCATATGGGGTATCTCTCAAACCGAAACACGCCGCTTGGTACTAAGCGCTGGCTGGATTACGCGTTACACTCCTATTTGACCAGTTTAAAGTCTTAGGCCCAGCACAGCCGAGGCACAAATTTATCCCTTGGTCCGATGTATCTAGGTCTGTTTTGTTCCGATACATATAATGTGAAACAGCAACTTCGTTATCTCATCTTGATCTTGGCTGTGATGCTTACCACTCTTTGTGCCAGCATCGCGTTCGCCGTCGATACTGGCGCGCAGTTCGGTTTGATCGGCGGTGCTAGCGTGCCTGATGCTGCCAATACACATCAATACCTTTTGTACGGAATCAAAGGCTCAACGTTTGCCTCAGAGAATCTCACCATTGGTGGATATTATCTGATTTCAAACAACGGTACACAAGCAGCACCCGATGGATTTAATTATTCACTCATCGGCGTTCAAGCTTGCTATCAGCTTCCTGCCGGGACAGGCGAAACTTTTCTTGGAGTTCGTGCGGGAATTACGAAACTGAACGTAATGCCGGTTGGGACTACGACCGAACTTGTGATGTCGCCATACCACTATGGAATTTTTGTGGGCCATGATTATCTCATTCGCGAATGGCTTCTGCTAGGGTTTGAAGGATCTTATATTCATGCCGAAACTGGCCGCGCGACTTCAGGCGGCACTAACTACATTCGCGACTCGTTTAACATTATTAATTTTCTAGTTTCAATTCAGGTTCGTATTTGAGGGGCTTATATGTTTGATAAACCTTGGTGCTATTACGAAATTGGTAAGAACGCGAAAGTAAAGATCGACAAAGAAGATCTCGAACGCGTGAGCGCTCGCAAATGGCGCGTAACGAAAGCAGCAACCGGCCGACTTCGGATTGTTACATCCGTGCAAACTCCAAAAGGTCCTCGCAGTGTTACACTCGGACATTTTTTGATGAGTCCGCCGGCGGGAAAAATGGTCTACCCTCGCCGCTTCAACGACGGTTTTGATTACAGAAAAGGCAACTTGGTTGTCTGTACAATGCAGGAGCGCCAAAGACTTCTGCCAAAAAAACGTTCTCCGACAGCTTCAAAATATCGTGGTGTTTCTCGTGCACCTCGCAGCCAAAACTGGCGCGCGAGCATCAAGGTTGAAGGCAGATCGATCAGCTTGGGAACGTACACAAGCGAGGACGATGCGGCCCTTGCCTACAATCAAGCTGCTCGCCAACACTTCGGCGATATCGCTTACCAAAACCCGGTAGGCCGTAAGAGAAGCAAGCGCGACGGCGACGATGAATAGGCCGACGAATAGCGTCGAACCGCTTTATCCACTATCCATTCCAAAATTAAATTGATTCAATCTTCCCTAGGCTCACGTCTAGGGGGATTTTTTTATGAGAGCAACGCTCGCGTTTATGTCTTTAGTTGTTTTGGGTGCGGTCATTTTTAGTCCGCAAGCACTTTCCAACTACTCTCCGTCATGGCAGCAAAAAATCGGTCCAAGTCTGCAAATGAACAATTTGTTCACAGCGAAAAAAGTCGACATTTTGATCATCATGCGCGACCAAGCAAGCTTCCGCCGTTCGCCTTACAGAATGGAAAGCAAACAGCGCAAAGGTCGCGAAGTTGTTAACTCCCTTAAGAACGTGGCATTCGGCTCACAACAAAATATTTTAAAAATGCTTCAGACGAGCAATGTGAATTACCGCCAATACTGGGCGATGAATGCAATTGCCGCTTTCGACGTGCCAGCCGAAATGCTTAAGACCATTGCGTCTCGTAACGACGTTCGCAAACTCATTGCGAATCCAAAACTTCGTAATCGTATTCCAAGCCCACGCTACGTCGCGCAAGGCTTTGGAGCTGAGGCCGCGGGACAGAACATTGTTTCAACTGGCGCAACTGCAGTTTGGGAAAAAGGGATCACTGGCGAAGGTATCGTAGTCGCAGGACAAGATACTGGCGTTCAATGGAATCACCCTGCCCTTATTCGCTCGTATCGTGGCTCGGCCGGCGGCCGTCGTATGGCTCCCGATCATGATTACAACTGGCATGATGCAATTCATTCGGGTCGTTCGAATCCGTGCGGGTTCGGCACTAGTGTTCCTTGCGATGACGATCAACATGGTACCCACACAATGGGAACGATGGTTGGTGATGATGGCGGCAATAACAAAGTCGGAATGGCGCCAGGTGCTCAGTGGGTCGCATGTCGTAACATGGATTCAGGCTACGGCCGTCCTTCAACGTACATCGAATGTTTTGAATGGTTCATGGCTCCGTACAAAAAAGGCCAAACATCTTTGCAAGGTGATCCAAGCAAAGCGCCTCACGTAATCAACAATTCTTGGGGTTGCCCTGCGAGCGAAGGTTGCGAAGGTCGCGAGATGCGCCCAGTTCTTGAGGCATTAAAGGCAGCAGGAATTATGGTGGTCGTCAGTGCTGGCAACGCAGGATCTGGCTGCGGATCTATCAACGATCAGCCTGCAACTCATACGGATGTGACTTTCACAGTCGGCGCGCACAATCACCGCGATGGAAACATCGCTGGCTTCTCAAGCCGTGGTCCTTCGGTGATCGATGGTGGTATCGGTCCTGACGTTACGGCTCCTGGAGTGAGCGTTCGCTCAACAATTCCTGGAGATGGTTACGGCGAAGCAATGTGGAGTGGTACTAGCATGGCGGGTCCTCACGTTGCGGGCGCAGTTGCATTGTTGTGGTCAGCGCAACCAAAACTGGTTGGTCAGATCGACATGACAATCAAAATTTTAACTGAAACTGCGACGGCAAAAACTTCGTCGCAAACTTGCGGCGGCACTTCGGGCTCGAACATTCCGAACAACACGTATGGCTTCGGTCATTTGAATATTGCGAAGGCTGTTGAGCGCGCGCTTAGTTTGTAATCGTTCAAATTTAATCTAGATTTTTTAGCGGCGGATTTCGGTTGGAATCCGCCGTTTTTATTTCATGCGCATGAAGTGAGTGCAAAGTTGGTCACAGTCTGGCCGTGAAACATTAGTTTAGCGAACGCCGAATCTTGCTTATACCCAGAATTGAAAAGAAAATCGCGATAGTAGCAATGTGAAATAGTATAAGTGGCAATTGATCTCCAAAAATATTCGGAAATTCGATGTAAGCCACAAGCTGAGATATCGCGACCACAAAGAAGAGCTGAATTCCCCAACTCTTTCCCTGCCAAAGACCAGCAGCAGCTGCTAAGTCAAAAATTAACAGATAGATAATCCACGTCTTCCAAACTAAGCTCATCTCGCTGAACTGCAGACGTAAACTAAATACATCCAGTAAATGCAACACTGGGGATCTGGTAATGAATTTAATGAGCTTAAAGGTGCATGTGTCATGTACTCAGCAGCTCTACGTTCTTGC
>JANOUF010000266.1:0-2939 GCA_031416685.1 Bdellovibrionales bacterium | reverse complement strand
TCAGTGAGAAGATTTGTGCCGGTTTGGAAATTGAGGATCATTGTGTTCAACCAGCAGCGTTCGTGAGTCCTCCGAAGTGGCATCTTGGGCACACAACTTGGTTCTTCGAAACATTTTGTCTCACTGGAGAGAAACCTTTTTCCCAGGATTGGTCTTACATTTTTAACTCATACTACGAAGCTCTCGGGAAACGAGTCGCTCAGGATCAGCGGGGACATCTTTCCCGCCCGTTACTTCGCGAGATAAATGCCTATCGCAACGCTGTAGACGAGGCCATCTCAAAGCGCGCAAAAATTGAAGATGAAAAATGGTGGAAAGCTCTTGAGGCAGGAATTCACCACGAACAGCAACATCAAGAACTTCTTTTGATGGACATCAAATACATTTTTGCGAAGCAGACGAACCAGCCATCCTATCTCAAGACGATCAGAGAACCAGACTCACAGATAGAGGCAAGTTGGCTATCCGTTGACGAAGGCATTTACAGCGTTGGCGCACGTGCCGAAACATTTATTTTCGATAACGAAACTTCGCAACATAAGACTTACTTAGCGCCTTTCCAAATTCGATCGGCACTCACAAATAATAGCGAGTACCTTCAGTTTATCGAAGATGGCGGGTACAAGAGGCCAGAATTTTGGTTGAGCGACGGCTGGCAATGGGCCGTGGATAATAAAATTTCACATCCGCTTTATTGGAGATCCACTAACGGCGAGTGGAGCGAGTACACCTTAGCTGGCCACGGCCCTCTGGTGAAAAAATCTCCTGTCATGCACGTGAGTTATTATGAAGCTGACGCGTTTGCACGTTGGGCGGGATACAGACTTCCCACCGAATTCGAATGGGAAGTTGCTGCCAAAAAATATGAGGACTTGAGTCACGCCCATTTGCTCGATGATCTGCAAGATTTAGCTCGGTCTCGAGGAACAAAAAGTCTTTCAGGCAGCGTTTGGCAGTGGACGGCTAGTAGCTATCAAGCATATCCCGGCTTTATTCCGTTTAAAGGAGCGATGAGCGAATACAACGCGAAGTTTATGAGCGGGCAAATGGTTTTGCGAGGCGGTAGTGCCGCCACTCCTCGAAGTCACTACCGGCAAACGTATCGAAATTTCTATTATCCATCACAACGCTGGATGTTTTCAGGAATTCGGGTGGCAAAATGAGCGCAAGTGAATTGCTCCATCATTTAAAACAGACACACAAAAGTATTCCTTCAAAGTATTTCTATGATGGCTCTGGGAGCCGACTTTTTTCCCAAATCACCGAGCTTGATGAATACTATCCAACTCAATGTGAAGATCAGATTCTACGCGAACACTCACACGAAATTCTGACGACACTCAATACTAAAGAATTGATTCTACTTGAACTTGGCGCTGGCGATGGGCGCAAGACCCGGCATCTGTTGAGTGCAGCTCAAAATTTAAATATGCAGGTGAAGTACGTTCCTATCGATATTTCAATGGAAGCACTCAAAGTTCTATGCACGCGATTAAGTGGATTTAAAGGCGATATACGTATCGCGCCACGGGTCCTGGATCTTGAAACTCAAAGTTTACCGAGAGACGGTGACATTCCACACCTTATTGCGTTTCTTGGCTCAACTATTGGGAACTCTGAGCCGCCCAATCAAACTCGGTTTCTTCAGCGCCTGCATCAACAAACACTTGCCGGAGATTTTCTCCTGATTGGATTTGATCTTAAAAAGGATCCCGCGATATTGCGAGCAGCATACGACGATAGCCAAGGCGTGACTCGAGAGTTCAACCTAAACCTTCTTACGCGCATGAACCGCGAAGCCTCGGCTAACTTTGACCTTCAACAATGGCGACACCGGGCTCGCTTCAATTCTGAAACAGGTGCAATGGAAAGCTATTTGGTCAGTCAATGCGAGCAAGATGTTGTGATCGCAAGTGAGACAGTACACTTCAAAATTGACGAAGCAATCCAAACGGAAATTTCCTGGAAGTTCTCAAAAGACGAAACCCGCACTCTTGCTGAGCATGCGGGTTTCAAAGTCGTACGCGAATGGCAGTGCCATCGCGATTGGTTTATGGATTCTCTACTAGCGAGAGGCGGCCCAGAAAAAATTTGGTGCCGCCGAGCATTTTAGATTAACGAGAAGCCATTTGTTTTGAATTCTTAATTAACAATGGAAGTTGGTCAGCTTCTTCATTGAAGTAGTTGTCCGCATTGCCTGCGCTACCTTGAAATTCTTTAATGCGAGCAAGCGCTTCTTCGTAACGGCGCTCAACCATCAAGAGGCGAACGATTCCTGACATTGCGCGAACCGGAAGGCGATCTCCTGCATTTACGAACGCGTTCGTATAAGCTGTGATTGCGCCTTCTGTGTTGCCAGATTTTTCTAAGAGCTCAGCATACTTCAGGAAATGCTCTGGATTCTTGCCGCCAAGATTTGCATATGAAGCGTAAGTCGCCAATGCCGGCTGTGTGAATGCGAGTTTGCGTTGCATGTCTGCAAGCTTAGCCACAACTTCAATGTTGTTTGTCTTTTCATAAAGATCAACTAACGCTGCTTGAGCACAATCCCATTTCGCGCGTTCCGTACAAGCAACAACGACTTTCTCAAGCGTCTCGGCCGATGCGGTTCCGGTGATTTGCGCGAGCTTTAAGAAAGGGATGCTAGTCGCATGACGACCCCAGCTTCCGGCAATCAATAAAATAACGAGCGAAACAGTACAAAAAATGCCGTACGCAATAATAGTGCGCTTATCGACTTTGCTTAGATTCTTCATTTCGAGTGTTCTCCCACAATATGATGAGCTGGAAATGAGCAAGCCACGCGCCATGGTTTAGGAGCTAACTACTGCCATTAGAGCCATTAATGGCGAGTAGGGTTTTCAAAGCCGCTGACGTTAGAGGGCGCTCGAAGGAATCTTCGGTGAAACCAAACAGGTCCTCATGCAGGTTGCTGTTGT
>JANOUF010000265.1:0-3160 GCA_031416685.1 Bdellovibrionales bacterium | reverse complement strand
TAGCAGTTTCTTTGAATGCGCCGAACAACGAAGTTCGCGACTTTGTTATGCCGATCAATAAAAAATGGAATTTAGAAGAACTCTTGGCTGAGTGTTCTCGCTATTACGAAGTCACGGGTGACCGTATTACTTTCGAATACGTTCTTCTTAAAGGCGTCACGGATTCGGTCGAGCAAGCACGCGAAGTGTGGAATCTCGTTCGACACATTCCATGCAAGATCAATATTATCCCATTCAACGAGCACCCGGGCTCTGGTTTTGAGCGTCCAACTGATGAGTCAGTACGTCGTTTCCAAAATGAGTTGATCCGTCTTGGCGCTCATGTTCTTTTACGAAAAACGATGGGACGAGATATTTTTGCGGCTTGCGGTCAGCTGACTTCGGAATACGAAGGCAAGCCAGAGCGCCTTAGTATAAACTAAATGCTCGGGCTAACGCCCTCTCGTTAAAAGTTAAATTTTAGGAGCTTCATACATGAGCGATATCCTTGTAGTTGGTAGTCTTGCTTACGATACAATTTCTACACCTGCAGGCCGCGTTGATCGCGCACTCGGCGGTTCGGCTAACTACTTCTCTCTCGCAGCGTCGCTCTACAGTAAAGTTCGCGTTGTCGGCGTTGTTGGCGATGATTACGACGACGCTGATTACAAAATGCTCACTAACCGCAACGTTGACGTTCAAGGATTGCAAAAAGTTGCAGGCAAGACCTTTCACTGGGCGGGCCAGTACAAAGAAGACATGAACGAAGCGATCACGCTCGCAACTGATCTCAACGTGTTCGAACATTTCAATCCGGAATTACCTGCGTCGTATCGCGATTCAAAATATGTTTTCCTTGCGAACATTCATCCGGAGTTACAACTTCGGGTCCTTGAGCAAGTTCAAAAGCCTGTGCTCGTCGGTTCTGACACAATGAATTTTTGGATCAGTTCACAACTTCCATCGCTTAAAAAAGTTTTAAGCAAAGTCGACGTCGTTTTGATCAACGAAGGTGAGTCAAAACTTCTCTCGAAAAAAACCAATGCAATTGCAGCGGCTAAAGAAATTCTAGCGATGGGTCCAAAAGCAGTCGTGATCAAAAGAGGCGAATATGGTTTCGTACTTTACTCAAAAGAAGGCTATTTTGTTTTACCGGCATACCCGGTTGCAGAAGTGATCGATCCAACTGGCGCGGGCGATACTTTCGCGGGCGCATTCTTCGGTTACCTCGCAAAACGCAATTCTGGTTTCGATCTTCATTCACTCAAAGAAGCCTGCATCCACGGCTGCTTGCTTGCGAGCTTCACCGTGCAAAAATTCAGCGTCGACGCTCTCAGGAATCTCAACTGGGCTGATGTTGAAAAGCGTAAAGCTGAGTACCAGAAGACGATTACACCGTAAAAAACCAGTGCCCTTTTGGGTACTTCCCTGGGAAAAATCTTCCTTTTTGTCCTCTGTAGAGGATGGAATCCGCAGTCTGTGGTAGATCTGACTTTATCTATTGCGGTCACCTACTCCATATTGCGGGTGTGCGAAACCCAATAAAGGAGATTTTATGAAAACCGTTTTAATGACTTTGTTAATGATCGTGTCGGTGAGCGCATCTGCTAGCGACTTTAATGTCGATGATTTTACCCTGTACCTAGTGACTGTTCGCGAAGGCGAACTACAGGAGTGCGCAGAAGCACTGTGCTCGATCGCAAAAGATCACGGGTCGGGCGGCTGCCAGGTTCTAAAATTAGTTGGCATAGTCGGAGTTGAAATCAACGAACAAGGGCTTGCGCAGGCGCAGAAGCTAACGTGCGTTGAGGCTATTGAAATCGATCAGACCGTTTATCCATTGCCAGGTTTAGGCCGCAGCAACTAGGGCCAATGTACATGAAGTTCGCGAGCGAGATTCAGAACGAACTCTTGAGTGCAAAAAGCTATCGAAGTTTTCTTCGCGTGTTTTTTAATTCGAGCGGTGGACAGAGACCTCTGACCTACGGAGAATTTGCCCAGCGAGCTGGATTCAAGTCGCGAACCTTCATGAACGATGTCATCCTCGGAAGAAAGCGCCTAACGCCTCTTTCAATCGAACAGGTGAAAGTCGGTTTGCGCCTCACAGGAGCGTGGGCGGATTACCTTCACTGCCTGGTGGCCATGGACGAGCCGAAGTTCCAAACTTCAAGCCGAGATCAAAAGTATTATTTGGAGCGGCTGAAGAAAAAGAAATTGGCTCTCCAGGCGCGATCAAAGCAAAAGAATGGCGGTACGGATGATGCCATCGCAAAAATACTTCTTCAGCCAAATTTTCCCGAGATGTTCGCGGCACTAGGAACTTTTGACGCTGGCGCCGACTTCGAAACGATCTTATCCAGGACGAAATTCGAGAAAACAGTAGCGATCAGTTTGCTTGGTAAGCTGATCGAGGCCGAAATAGTTGAACTCAAAAACGGTCGTTATTATGCAACCGAAGATTCTTTGCAATTAGAGATGCTCGGATCGAGCGAGTATCTGCGAGCGGATTTTTTTAGGTCCGTAGATAAAGCGAAACGTCGTTTTGAAAAACAGGCGGCAGCTCAAAAATCGCTGTTTATGAATCAGACTTTCTTAGTTTCCGAAAAGGACCTGCGCGCTCTTCGAGAGCAGGTTTTTGAGCTTCTTAAGGATTTTGTCGCTTCAAATGAGCAGGCCGAGGGTGACACGATTGCTGAGCTTACGGTCGCCTTTACTCATCATGAGTAGCCGGTAAAGCCGAAAGCTCTCAACCTACATCTAACTTCACCCGCCGTTTACATTTTGCGCCTACGCGCAATAACGCTTTAGAGGCGCTTTCAGATACTTGCTCATCTTTTTTAGCCCAAACTCCTCAATTGCTGCTCGTTGATTGCAATTACGGCAGAGTAGGCGCAGGTTTGTCGCGTTCGTCTTGCCACCTCTTCCAAAAGGAGTGCGATGATCACGTTGAACCGCGTAGGTTGATTCACAATTCGTGCATTTCATTTGATCTCGCTCCCATAGTTTGCGATTCAGATTCGCAGGTACGTATCGACCCTCTTCGCCGACGCTTTTTTCTTTGCTTGCGTTGCTCCCTTCGCCATTTGTTCCGCTATCGCTTGCGTGTAACGCTTTATCTACACGTTTCAGCGGCGCCGCTGAATTGTTAGCCTTTTTCTTTTTGATTGCAGCTAACTTTTCT
>JANOUF010000264.1:0-1749 GCA_031416685.1 Bdellovibrionales bacterium | reverse complement strand
TGCTTTTTCGTCTTTGATGTACTTTTCAGACGCGCCTTTTTTGACTCGGTAGAGCGGCGGCTGCGCAATGTACACGAAACCTTTTTCTACAACGAGTGGCATCTGGCGATAAAAGAATGTGAGAAGCAGCGTACGGATGTGAGATCCGTCGACGTCGGCGTCGGTCATGATAACGATTTTGTGATAACGAATTTTATCAGCGTTATGGTTATCGCGACCAATGCCGGTACCGAGAGCAGAAATCAGCATCTTGATCTCTTCGTTGCCGAGCATTTTATCAAATCGAGCTTTTTCTACGTTTAAAATTTTTCCGCGAAGAGGAAGAACGGCTTGCGTGCGGCGATCGCGCGCTTGCTTTGCAGATCCACCTGCCGAGTCACCCTCGACCAGATACAATTCGCAAAGTGCTGGATCTCGCTCTTGGCAATCCGCCATTTTTCCCGGAAGCGTATTGCTGTCGAGTGCAGTTTTACGACGAGTCAAGTCCCGCGCTTTACGAGCAGCAGCTCTTGCGCGAGCGGCATCCAAGCATTTGTTGACGATCGTCTTTGCTGGGCCTGGATGACGGTCAAACCAATCTGCGATCTTGTCGTTCGCCATTGATTCAACGATGCCTTTTACTTCGGTATTACCGAGTTTTGTTTTTGTCTGTCCCTCGAACTGAGGCTCACGAACTTTTACCGACACAACGGCAGCCAAGCCTTCGCGGATGTCTTCACCCTCGAGGTTCTCTTCTTTTTCTTTTAAAAGATTTTTTTCTGTCGCATACGCATTCACCGTACGCGTAAGCGCACCACGAAGGCCGATGAGGTGTGTGCCGCCTTCGATCGTGTTGATGTTATTGCAATACGAGTACATCGATTCCGTGTAGGAATCGTTCCACTGCAAAGCGATTTCAACTTCGCAACCTTCTTTTTCGCCTTTGAAGTGAATGACTTCGCTGTGAAGGGCTTTTTTCGATTCGTTTAGGTAAGAAATGAATTCTTGAAGTCCTTGCGTGTATTGGAAGTCTTGTTTCTTGCCGTTTCGCTCATCCGAAAGCGTGATGTGAAGTCCTGCATTCAAGAATGCAAGTTCGCGGAAACGGTTTGCAAGAGTTGTAAATGAATAGGCGAGGTCGTCAGCTTTAAAAATTTGGAGATCTGGTTTGAAAGTTGTTTTCGTTCCGGTCTTATCAGTAGCGCCAAGCTTTTCAACTTCGCCTTGAGGTTTTCCGCGGACGAATTCTTGCTTCCAAACTGAACCTTCTCTTCGAACTTCGACTGAACATCGCTCCGAGAGCGCATTTACAACCGAAGCACCGACGCCATGAAGACCGCCGGAAACTTTGTAACCACCGCCATCGAATTTTCCGCCGGCGTGGAGAACTGTCATTACGACTTCAAGAGCTGATTTACCGTCTTTGTGTTTTCCAACTGGAATTCCGCGACCGTTATCTTCGACGGTGATCGACTCATCCGAGCCAATCGCCACAGTGATATGAGTGCAATGACCAGCAAGTGCCTCGTCCACCGAGTTATCAACAATTTCGTAAACGAGGTGATGATAACCGCGCGAACCAGTGTCACCGATATACATGCCGGGACGTTTGCGGACAGCTTCAAGCCCTTCGAGAACTTGAATTTGATCGGCACCGTAAGTGGCGTTGGTAGCGGTCGAACTTGTCGCTAAATCTTTAGATGGGTTTGTCGATGAATCTTTCGGAGAACTTATTGGTGTTTCGGCCACTTTGAACTTTACCCCTCAAAG
>JANOUF010000263.1:0-7388 GCA_031416685.1 Bdellovibrionales bacterium | reverse complement strand
GGGACGGCAGTTAACGTTGGATGTTGCCGTAAGGATTGGGAAACGATGAAACATTTAGTAATTGCGGCATTCGTGGTCATCAGCCAAGTGGGTTTTGCTGCAGAAAAAATGGATCTCGATACGCATTCGCTTCTCATTACGAAGCTTGAACGCGTTTTAGAGCGAGGCGGATCTCCTGACGACGCAAACGTTGAAGTTCGTTTGCGTGTGGCTGATTTGCTAGCAGAGCGCGCGCGCTTACATGTCCTAGCTGCTGAAGGAAAAGAATCCGATACAGTAAAACAAGATCGTCGCAAAGCCCTTAAGCATTACGAAATCGCAGTCAACGCAACGGAGCCAGCCCGCCGCGCGCTCGTCCTTTTGCAAATGTCACATCTCAACGAGACACTTGGTGATTCGAAGAAAGCGGTCGAGCTCCTTTCGCGCATCGTAAAAGAAGGCACGAAAGTCTATCCTGGAAATTCAGTTGGACACGCTCTTTCCAATTGGGGCGACATCCAGTTCTTAAAGGGTGAATTCAAACAGGCACTCGAAAAATTCGAAAAAGCACTTAATTTGGTTGATAGCGGCCGCAAAGGTTACGTTGTCTATCGTATCGCTTGGTGCCAGTTAAACCTTGGCAACGTTGAAGTTGCTACGAACCGTCTAATTAAACTTCTTCGCACTCCCGAGCTCTTTGTAGATGAAGCGTTTCTTTCAGACGTCGCACGTGATCTCGTGAGCTTCATCGCGCGTGGCGAGGTGACAACAGCTCGCGTGGAATTGATGTTGGAACTCACTCCAGAAAACATCCAACGGGAAAACTTAAAGAATCTTGCTCTTGAAACAGAACGCCTCGGTAAAAAACGTGAATCGATCTACGTATGGAATATGATCTTAGACCAAGAAGCTTCTGTTTCAGAACGCTTGGATGGTCGCATTCGCCTTGCAGTTCTCGAGTGGAGCTTGAATCGTAAGCAAGCGGCTAATGTACAGTTAGCTGAAGCAACTGCAATTTGGAAAAAAGAAGGCTGCGGCAAAAAAGAAGAGTGCGCATCGTCACGCACAAAAATGCGCAAGCTCCTCACGGATTGGAATCGCCTCGAGCGCGAGGAAGTTTCGCTTGAGCTTTTGGCTGCTTACAATATCTATATCGGTGTTCACGCTGAAGAATCAGACATGCACTTATGGGCTGCGCAAGTTGCTCGTATCTTAAAGAAGTATGCTGAGGCTTCAGATTTCTATCGCCGCTCTTCAATCTTGGCGCAAAAAGAACTAAGCAAAAAAGAAGACGTTGAAAAGCGCAAGATGTTCGAAGCAGCACTCGTTGCACAAATCGAGATGGCTGAAGCGAGCAATAAGGTTGAGAGCAAAGAAGCAGCTTACGCTCATTACTTAAGTTTGAATCCTAAAGGTGAACGTGCTTACGACGTTCGTTACCAACTCGCTCGCATGCATTACGATCAAAAACAATATTCGAAATCAGCAGACGAATTCTATACGATCGCGCTCATGGATTCGAAATCAGACCTTCGCAAAAAAGCAGGAGATCTGAATCTCGATGCACTTGTACTCGCAAAACGCGACAGTGAAATCGAAGAGAACGCGCTTGAGTTCGCAAAACTAATCCCAGCTGGCCGCAAAGACTACTTAAATGTCGCTCGTCGCGCAGCTTTGAAAGACATTGCGATTGTTACTAATGATAAGTCGAGTTCGGATTCTGAGCTGAAGCGTGCCTCTACCCGCTTAAACGCTTTGAACCTTGAAGGCACAACTGAAGATGAGCGTAAGCTTATCTATAAGAACCAAATTATTCTTGCAGTTCGCGCACGTGATCTTGAAGCGACTGATCGTGCAACCGAAAAGTTTTTGAGCATTCGTGGGCTTTCTGCACTTGATCGCGAATTCGCTCTCGAGAAAAAGGTTTGGGCTGCTGAAATGCGCCTCGACTTCGCAAAAGCATATTCACTGACTAAAAAGATGGAAATGCCCAAGGTAAGTGACGCTGACCGCAGCTTGCGCCTTGCCTACTTGGCTGAACTTGCGGGCAAGAACCCAGCAAGCCATTACAATGATGTGATTGCGACTTCGAAGCAAAATTCAAAATCTATGTTGGCCGCTACCCGCCTTGTTCGTTTGAGCCAAAACCCATGGGCAGCACTTAAGAAATTTGACTCACTTCTTCGTCAAAATCGTGAAAGTTTCTCAAGCTTAGTCCTTGAAGCTTACGCCCGCACGAATGATGTGAACCGAACTCAAACTTACTTGAAGCAAAGTTCAGTGAGCCGTACAAATGCGGGCCTCACGCTCGCTCGTATCTTTGAAGTTCGTGAAATTAATCAGTTCGACAAGAAAATTGCTTCGCACCGTCTAGTTAAAGTCAGCGATCGTATGATCCAAGAAACTCTTAAGAAGCGTTTGGCACTTTTGAAAGATGCGGACTCAAACGCGCAAAAAGCGATTCGTTCAAAAGATTGGACGATGCAAGTTGTTACACTTTCGATCGCTGCGCGTGAAAATCAACGTCTATTCGACGAAATCAAGAAGCTTCCGATCCCACGTCGCCTGACGAAAGATCAGTTCGATGCATATACTGGAGCTCTCGCAGCTCGCGCTGCTCCATTCGAAGCTAAAGCTAAAGAAATCAACGGCAAGATCGACGAATTCTGGAGCAACGGCCAAGGTATCGACCGCATGATTCAAGTGCTGGAAGATAGCCGTCGCCTCTCTGCTAAAGTCTATGCAAACGAACTTCGTGAGCTTGCTCGTCGTGCACCATCAAGTGATCGCAGCCGCATTGAGCGTGCGATTGCTCGCGTAGAAAAAGACCGTCCGAGCCAAAACGATGTGCTTTCTGCCCGTCGTGCATTGAGCCGCGACCCGTTCTCAATTAGTGCCGCAAAAGAATTAAAAAGAATCGAAGCTGAACTCGATCGTGATGCGATGGTTGCGTACTTAGATGCGCGCCTCAGCCAATTGTCTGGGCAACTCGAGGGAGGAAAATTATGAAAACGCTTTTAGTAATCGCTCTTCTTGTCACGAGCATGACTCAGCCGGCTTTCGCAAAAGCAAAATCTAAAGCGGCGCCGACAGCTACGAAAACGGCATTGGGTACAGATCACGCGTTCAGCGCAGCTGATGTTCGTGGTCGGTATCAATACCCAGCAGGCGGCACAGTTACAGTTGAAAACGAAAAGGAATTAGTCGATCTCCTCGGCGTTCGTAAGCATTTTAAAGATCGCCTCACTACTGAAACGACACGGAAATAAGGGGAAGGCAAAAGGTTATGGGATCAGCAAAGAAGTTAGGACAATTCGTTCTAGAAAATAAAAATGGTCAAGTCATCCGTACTTTTCACGGACTTGATAACCAGATGTTTCTCGTTCTTCGTCGCGATACAGGTCGCCTGGAAGCTCACGATGATCTGACGGAACTCAATGAATCTGAAGTTGAGTACGACATCGTCGTACAGACGACTCGCAGTGAAATCGCAAAAGCACCGGTAGCAATTCCAGGTGGCGCGCGATTGAATTGGGTTGAGGCTGTTGAAAAAACAGATTCGCGCATTGCGCTCGACGAAGAAAACAATGACGAGTTTAAAACAATATTTAAGTATACAGCGGCTGCGAATGCAGGACTTCTTGCTTTCTCGTTTGCTGTTAACTTCTTCTTTCCTCACATCGATGAAGTTAAAGAAACTGAAATCGTAAACATCGTGCTCCCTGAAACTCCAAAGCAGGCTCGTCAAACTGTGCAAGCAGCTGAGAAGATTCAAAAGAAACAGATTCGTTACGTTGCTAAAAAACAAATCGTAAAGACAAAACAAAATCGAAATCTGCGCGCGACTTCATTCGGCAGAACTGCAACTCAAAAAGTTGCGACCGGCGGCCAAAACATTAACCAACTCGGCGCTCTCGCGGCACTTGGCGGTAAAAGCAATGCGCCGATTACTGGCGGATCATTAAGCCTAAAGAACGTTCAATTCAAAAACGGTTCTGGTGGTGGCGGCACAGGTAGCGCTGGTAATGGTGGTTTAGGCGGAGCAGGCCGCGGTGGATTCGCAAACGCACTCGGTGGAAAAGGTTTGCTTTCAGCATCACGCGGAACTGGCGCAGCGGGTATGCCTTCCGGTGGTTACGGAACTCGCGGTAGAGCCGGTGGACAAAACGGTTACGGTCGCGCCAATCTTGCTGGTGGCAGCGATGGTTACTTCCAACCGCTCGAGCAAGATGCAGAAGTTGAAGGCGGTTTAGATCGCGACCAGATTAATGAAGTTATTCGTAAGAACTGGGGCCAAATTGTTTATTGCTACGAGCGCGGTTTACAGACGAAGCCATCACTTTCAGGCCGCGTCGGCATGAAGTGGACAATCGATGCTTCGGGACGCGTCAGCACAGCGGGAATTCAAAATTCATCGCTGCGCACAGCTTCAGTTGAAGGCTGTTTACTTTCAAAACTTAAAGGTTTCCGTTTCCCACGTCCAGTGGGTGGCGTGAACGTAAAAGTGCTCTACCCGTTTGAATTCCAACGCCAAGTTGTGAGTGCAAGGTAACAGGAGATTTTATGAAGTTCGCTAAAGCCTTAATTCCAGTTGTAGCGTCGGCTTTCTTTTTGGGTCTCTTCTCCGCTTGCGGTGACATGAGCCAAGACGCTACCGGTAAATATGCAGTTGAAGATAAGGTTGGTGAACTTCACGGCCAGCGCCAAGCTGTACAAACTCGAATCGCAGTTGCGCCAATCGAAATTAGTTTGAAAACTGCTGAGTTCACTGTTGGGGAGGAGTCGAAACTCGACGTTTCCGTAACTGCGCCGGCTGGCCTCGCTTACGATTTACGTTTAGAAGACGCTCCTAAGGGAATGAAACTCGCTCGTAAAGCGGATGGTCTCTTTGCATTAACGTGGAAGCCAACTGAGAAAGCTGTTCCACTCTACAATGACAACGGTAAAATGGATTTCAAACTTGTCGTTGATCAAAATGAAACTGCTTCAACAAATAAAGAAGCATTGAACGCTCTCCAATCTGGCCAATCAACAGAACAAGTCGTGAAAGTTGTCGTGCACCGCCGTCAGGGCCAAGCCCAAATTAAATTTGTCGGTGGCGTTATCCCAGCATCAATCGAAGAGGGCAAATCAGTTGCATTCGTCGTTGAAGTCACTGATCCAGGTACTGAATCCAAACCAGACGTTAGCTTTTCTGAAGTAGGCGTTGGCGCAGTTAACGCCGCATCTTTGATCGCGATTGATTTCAAAAACGGCTTAAAGCGCACGGATTCTGGTACTTATCAAGTACGGGGCTTCTTGAATGCGAATGATAAGCAATTGCCAAAGGCAGTTCTCGAGTCACTCGAACAATCAAATGGCGAAGTGAAACTCCAATTCGGTTTCGAAGTTACTTCGGCAAGCAACGGCGCGAAATTGAAAACGGAAATGAAGACCGTAGCTTTGACTTTAGATAAAACTGCAAGCGCTCCTGAACTTAAAATCGATCAAAAAGGTTCAAGCCGCGGCCAAAAGATCACTATCACAGTGATGGCTGTTTCAAAAAATGATCGCGCAAATACAAACATCAATTTGAGTTCACTTAAAGCCGCGATCGAGGCTGAGGCCTCAAAGCTCCCTGGCAAGGTTGAGCTAGTGAGCTGCAAAGAAGCGAACAACACTCCTGTACACACTTGTAAAATCGCATGGACAGTTCCTTGTGAAACAGCTGATTTAAAAGCTGAGTACAGCCTTGCAGTTGAAGCTTCATCGACACTGTTTGGTGATGTTAAAACGGCAACTGAAACTAAGGCACTTCGTCTTGGTGGCGCGTGCCCGGTGAAAAAAGCGGCGAAAGTCGCTCCAAAAGTTAAATCTAAAACTTCTAAGAAACCAGTAACAACCAGCAAAGCCCCAACTGCTGGAGGTAAGACATGAAAAACGCATTTCTTAATAAAACCGTATCTGCCCTCGCTCTGGCCTTTTCTTTGGCTTTAATGCCTCACGTTTCACACGCTGAGATCGATGTCTCCAAAGATTTCGATTCACTTGGTGGCAACGAAGCGCTTTACAAACGAGCTAAAGCACTCGATCCAAAAAACAAAGTATCAATCGTGCAAAAGCGCGTTGTTGATCGCAGCATGCGTCTCGAGCTTGGTGTGAACTACGGACTTGTTGGTGGAGGCGACTCGTACCTCAACACTCAGAACGTTGGCGGGAATCTCGATTTTCACATCACTCCGCATATTTCACTCGGTGCTCGTTTCACAAACTCATACAACCGTTTGACTGCTGAAGGAAAAGACGTTTTCGACAAAGCTCAGACAATGGCTGACCAAGGAATTCGTAATTATCAAATTCCTGACATTAACGAACCACAACAAACAGGCCTTGCGACTGTTACGGTTTACCCGATCTACGGTAAGACGAATCTTTTAGACTTAGCGGTTGTGCAATTCGATTTTTACGCAGTGGCTGGTTACGGCCAGATCAAACTTGAAAAGTCGGGTTGGACAGATGTGGTAACAGCTGGTGGCGGAATGGGCTTGTGGCTCTCGCAACACGTGACTAGCCGAATTGAAGGTCGTTGGCAGACTTATGAAGACATCGATCGTCGCTTACACGCAGGCATTTTCACTGTCGGCTTAGGATTAATGTTATGAAAACGCGCTTTATCGCGGCTTTAGTTTTAGCTTTCGCTACGCAAGCCTTCGCTGCAGGATCGAACGATCAGGCAGAGTTCGATAAAGCTTTGCGTTTGGCGAGCTCAGATAAAACAAAACCTGCTCATGTCATCGTCGATAAATTATTAAAAAAGGTCGTGAGTGGAACTTCTTTAGTGGTTCCGCAAGATCGTTTGGTTATGACTAAGGCTCGCCTTCTTTATCAAGATGGCGATATGACCAAAGCCCTTGAGACTTACCAAAAAATCTCTAGCGGCAGCGACTACTGGCTCGAATCTCTAGAAGAAAAGGCTTGGGCGCAGTTGCGTCTCGGCGAACACGGTAATGCATTGGCAAGCTTGAACACATTGAAAGCGCCATTGTTTACACCGCTTGTCGGTCCAGAGCCGTATTTCTTAACCGGCCTTATCCATTTGCGCATTTGTGATTACCCAAAAGTTTTCGATGCGATCAAAGATTTCAAAGAGCGCTTCCGTCCTCGCCTACTTGCGATTCAAGAACTCTCTAAAAACGGAACATCAGTAGCTGCTCGCAATGCTGTTCAAAAGCTTGCAAGTGCTCCGCTTGAGTGGAAAACGATTGCTGCTGAAGCCGGTCAGTTGCCGCGCTTGTTCTATCGCGATGAAGTTCTTAGCGCTCGAGTAAAATCAATGCAAGCCGGTCGCGCGACTTCTCAAGACGTCATGGCTCGCATTCAACAATTGGCGAAGCTTGATTTGAAAGAGATCGGCACGATCCTACAGAAAG
>JANOUF010000262.1:0-3336 GCA_031416685.1 Bdellovibrionales bacterium | reverse complement strand
GAGATCCATAGCATCGGGGTTGATTTCTCAGTGATTACGCATGCGCGTTTGGTTGCTGAAGCATCGCTTACCGTCGTAGCGGGCAGCCCAGGTCTTGCCGACCTCGTAATGAAATTTTCTTCTATGAAGGACGGCTTCACTCGTCACGCGATGATGGTGAGCATGGTTTCGACGATGCTTGGTCAGGGTCACGATTGGGTAAAGCAGTCGACAATCGAAAAGTTAGCTCTCGGTGGACTCCTTCATGACATCGGTAAAATTAAATTGCCGCAAGATTTGATGACAAAAAACGTCGACCGAATGTCACACGACGAGAAAACGATTTATCGCAGCCACCCTGAGGTGGGTCGCCAACTTTTGGCGAGTGTTAAAGATCTTCCGGACGACGTTCTCTTGATGGTTTATGAACATCACGAACTCTCCGATGGCTCAGGCTATCCGCGTGGCCTCAAGGATTTCCAGGTTTCGCCGCTTGCGCGCGTTGTTTCACTCGCAAACGCATTCTGTGATTTGGCCGTGCAAAAAGACGATCCGCTCACGATCCATACAGCAAGACGTGCTCTCGAGCACATCGAAGTCAGTCGCTCTTATCTTTATAACAAGGATGCGCTTCGTGCCCTTCGTCGTTTAATCGATGGGGAAAGCCTTAAAAAGGTTGGCTAAACAGTGAGCGAGATTTTCCGGATATTCGAAAACATTCAAGAACCGATGTTCATCATCGATGGTGAATTCAACGTGTATTGGGGCAACAGTGCTGCGTTGCAGGCATTGGATGTTTCAGCACGTAAGCTCTCTTCAGGAAAGCCGCTCTCAAATTTCATTGAGTTCAAACAAGGTGCACTTGCGGAAGGTCAAACTTTAGATAGTATTGAAGAGCCATCAGCGTCGCGAGAAATCGATTTCACGACTCCGAATGGCGGGAATGGCTCTGGCCAGATCTCGATTCAGTCAGTGCCACAAGTCATTCAGCTAGCGGCCGGTGCCGATTCGAAACGGTGGGTCGTTTACATTCGGAATGTCACACTCGAGAAGATTTTAGCAGATAAATTCAAAGCGCAACTCGATGCAAAAGAAGGCGTGATCGTTGAACTTCAAACAGCTCGGGCTGAACTAGAAAACTACTCTAAGAACCTAGAAAAAATGGTTGAAGCTCGTACCGTCGAATTGCGCGAAGCGAATCGTTTAGTTTCAACTATCCTAAATAGTCTTGGCCAAGGGATATTCGTGTTCGATCGAAATGCGCAGACGTTGCCGTTTTACTCGAAAGTCAGTGAACGAATGTTTGGAATTGCACCGGCGAATAAGCCCGTTGCGGACGTATTAAGACTTGAAGGATCTGAGCGCGAAACTTTCAAGAAATGGATTGAAGCTGTTTTTGAAGAGATGCTGGATTTCGAAGATCTAGTGCCGCTCGGGCCATCAAGGCTTACGACATCTCCAGATAAACACGTTGCCTTCGACTTCCATCCGATGCGCAGCGAGCAGGGCGCGCTACAAGGCGTAGTTTTAGTTGCTACTGATAAAACGGAAGAGATGAAGGCGCGCAAAGAAGCTGAGCGTGAGAGAAGCTTTGCTCGACGAATTGTGCAGATCGTTCAACACCGCCAGCAATTCAAAACTTTCGTCAATGAAGCGAACCGAATTCTTGCTGGGCGGTCAAAGTCGCTTGAAACCGGATCCGGTCTTGATCACGAGGAGGTTTCACGCGATTTGCACACTATAAAAGGTGGAGCTGCGAGTTTCTCATTGATTGAAATCGCAGATCGTGCGCACCACTGCGAAGATGTTTTAAGTAACTATGTAAAATCGCAAGCCGGAGTGATGCCGACAGAGTGGCCAAACGGTTTGCGCATGCAATTAAAGTCGGGCGTCGACGTGATGACTCGCTACCTGAACGAGTTCCTTGAGAACCATAGTTTCCTGGCTGCAGGATCAGAGGTCGAAGGGCGTACGGTTGAGATTCCGGTTGCAACTTTGCAAGCATGGCATGAACGCATCAACCATCCTCAGTTTGCAAAAATCGTAAGCGAAGAAATCTTTGAAAATTGGATGCAAGAGCCGGTGGCAAGGTTGTTTGGCAATGTGGATGGTTCCATGCGCGAACTTGCGCAGCGGTTAGGTAAGTCATTAAAGCCGACAGTATTTGAAAATGGTGATTTAAAAGTTGTTCCGGAATATTTTCAGGAGCTATTTGGAACGTACATTCACGGTTTCAGAAATGCGATCGATCACGGCATCGAAACTCCGGGTGAGCGAATCGCTGCCGGCAAAGATGTCGACGGGCAACTTAAAGTTAAATTCGAAAGATTCGTTCAAGGCGGACAACAGTGGCTCAAAACTGAGATTTACGATGACGGGCGCGGTATGGATCCAGTCCGCATTCGCCGCAGACTAGATGAGAAGCAGTTGGCGTACGACACGAATGCGACCGACGAGGAAATCATTCAAGCAGTATTCAGAGATGATTTCTCGACAGCAAACGCAGTCACTGACGTCTCGGGCCGCGGAGTCGGTTTGTCAGCTGTTAAAGCGCAAGCAGAGAAGATGGGTGGCGAAGCATTCGTTCGCTCTACAGTTGGCACTGGCTCTATTTTAACAGTTGTTGTTCCAGATATTCAAACGAGCAGCCTAACCGTTGCTTCTGAGCTCAAACAGGCGGGTTAAGTTTCTGCCAAGTACGCGCGAGTTTTTCCTCGAGCGTTTTTTCTTCAATTGGCTTCACGATATAATTTGAAACATTGGCTAGTACCGCTTCCATGACTTTCTCTTTTTCATTCTCGGTAGTGAGAATGATGAACGGAAGATTTCTCCATTCAGGAACCGCACGCACGAGTTTTAAAAGTTCAATGCCGTTGAGATTGGGCATGTTCCAATCAGAAATGATAAGTTCAAACTGATTTCCTGCGGCTTTACTTGCGATCATTGTTTGATAGGCATCGCGACCGTCTACAGCTTCAGAGATGCTCTTAAATCCAAGCCGGCGAAGGTATGCTTTGAGCAAATCGCGAAGGCTAGCCATGTCGTCAACGATGAGGATGCGGGTATTTGTATTGAACATCTATTCCAAGTTTATCAAACCCTTACGTCTTCGCAACCAATTCCTCCTTAAGCATCCGACGGAGAATCTTCCCGACGTTGGTCTTAGGGAGTTCGTTTCGAAATTCAACATGCTTTGGAACCTTATAAGCAACAAGGCCCTTGCGAGCATGATCAATCACACTTTGTGGTGTTAGCGATGGATCCTTCCGAACGACGAAAACTTTCACAGCTTCGCCCGAGTGCGAGTCGGCTACTCCGACAGCCGCGACTTCCAAAACGCCGGGGTGTGAAGCGATG
>JANOUF010000261.1:0-2706 GCA_031416685.1 Bdellovibrionales bacterium | reverse complement strand
CAAAATATGAGCGGCAACGAGATCTTGTACGTGGATATAGTCGCGCACACAGGTTCCGTCTTTAGTGCTGTAATCTGTTCCGTAAATCGGTAGTGTAAAATCTTGGTTGCGCGCTGCGAGAAGAACTCTAGGAATTAGGTGCGATTCAGGCTGATGATCTTCTCCGATTGTACCGTCTGGATGTGCGCCAGCGACGTTGAAATACCGAAGTACAATAAAGCCAAATCCATACGCTTTTGCGAAATCTTCCAGTGCAAATTCCACCATCAATTTGGAACGACCGTAGGGGCTGATAGCTTGGCGCGGATGAGTTTCCGTAACTGGAATTTCAACCGGGTTTCCATACACAGCAGCCGTTGACGAAAACACGAATTTCTTCACTCCCACTTCGCGCATGGAATTTAAAAGTGCGAGTGGAGATACGAAGTTATTGAGATAATACTTACTCGGATTTTGAACGCTTTCGCCGACCTCAATGTCCGCAGCGAAATGCATCACTGCTTCTATTTTATTTTCAGTAAAAAGTTTTTTAGTCAATTTGGAATCGGCAATATCGCCTTGAACGAAGGTCGCGTTTTTATCCACGGCTTCGCGATGCCCGTGAGAGAGATTATCTAAAACGACAACTTTATGTCCCGCTTGAACTAAAGCGCGAGTCGCGTGACTGCCGATATAACCGGCGCCGCCGGTGACGAGTACATTCATGATGTAAATTCATTGGGTTGCGACGGCTTGTTTCCGATGACCCACGCGATCACCGCAATCACCAGTGTTACAAGTTGGGCGAGTAATGTTTCTTGAGTGGAATACAATCCAAGAATATCAACTCTAAATTGGCCGATGCTAGTTAATGATACTAAGCCAGTCTCCTGGAATGCATGCACGCCTTTGCCGGCCAAGATCACCGCAAGCGCGATAATCATAATACTTGATACGGTGAATACTTTTCTGATCGGAAGTTTCGCACTCCATTTTAAAAGCGCCCAAGCAAGGAGTAGAACTAAACCGAAGGCGATGAAGACTCCGAGCCACATCGCAGAACGTCCGGCCTCATCTGTATCCATCCATATTGCGCGCAAGAAGAGAACGGTTTCAAATGCCTCTCGAAAAACAGCCATGAATGAGATGAGAGCTAAGCCGAAAACATTGTTGCCAGCGATAAGTTGCTTTACCTGTCCTTCAATAAACTGCTTCCATCTTTGAATTTCCGTGCGTCGATGAAGCCAAAAGCCGACGTACAAAAGAACAAACACTGCGAGAAGCGCAATTGTTCCTTCCATCGCTTCGCGGCCGATACCGCTCATGCTCATCACCCATCCAGATAGGAACCAAGCGATAACACCAACAGCAACAGCGGCAATCCAGCCGCCGTGAACCCAACGTGCTGCACGCGCATCACCGGTGGCTCGAATAACTGCGAGAAGCGCAATGAGAATGAGTACCGCTTCAAAGCCTTCGCGAAGTAAGATCCCCGCCGCAAGAGTTAATGTTAATGTCGGCGAGGTATCAGATTTATTCGAAAGTAATTTATCGGCTTGCTCGACAGCGCTCAAAGCTGAGCCCACGGCAAATTTTAATTCATCAACTGAAGCTCTTTGTTCAATTGATGAACGAACCAGCGCCATTTTAACTTCTAGTTCGCTAACAAACGCAGAGTCTTTGCTTTTTAGCGCAGGTTCGACTGGCTCGATCCCTTCTAGATAAGCGGTGAGCGCACTTGTCTTTGCATCGTCGAATTTTCCCTCGGAATATAGGCTAAGAGATTTTTGCAATTCTACTTTCGCAACTGAGAGAGAGCTGCCAACTTCGTTCTCAACCACGCGCGTACGAAGGGCTGCAACAACTTGTTTTTTCTCGTCATCCGATCCGGTTAGGAGTGATGCCAACTCTGAGTCGGTTTTTGTTGCAACCTGTTCAAGGGTAGCCGCCGTTAAAACCGATGGATCTTTACTTGAGTCTTGATTCTCAAAGCGAAGCGCATTCACAAAAAATGCAAGATCCCAAACTTCTTTGTCGGATAGATCGTTGAAAGCAGCCATCCCCGTGCCAGGAACGCCGACGCGAATCACGTTAAACGACTTAAACGCAGACGATGCTGCCATTCCTTCACCGTGAAAATTTGCAGGAGCTGGCTCAAGACCTTTTCCGCCGATCCCGTCGCCGAAACCCTTTTCACCATGGCAGACTGTGCATCGTTGCGCATAGAGTGATTGACCGTTCTTAATATCCGGCCAACGACTCGGGGCTAACTCAACGTTTGCGACTCGGATCACAACAAGCTTTGCTTCTTGAGCGCGCTTCGCAATTTCCTCAGCGGGTGCTTTGGCTACAACCTGCGCTTTGATTTGAGCGACTTTTTCAAGGAGTTCAGTTTCACCTTTGGTTTCAGGAATATTTCGCAGACTCTCAAGAGCCGCATCGAGAAATTCAAGCTGCTCGTCGTACTCAGCTTGGCTTGCGATCTTGCCATCGACCACCGCTCCACCATAGTCAGCTGCGACATAATCCAATAGATTCACCACGAATCGCGGTGAGCGGTTTGCTTCCTGGGTGAAAGCCGTATTTGTAAGTAGGAGTGCGACAATACAGGCGAAAAGTCGTAAGAACATCGGGACCTCTGAGGCTTGGATCATATATTTTCGCGCAGTGCGGTCAATTGTTGTACATGGAAGGTTTGCTTTCGTTGCCTTAATGAAAGCCAAGTGA
>JANOUF010000260.1:0-5626 GCA_031416685.1 Bdellovibrionales bacterium | reverse complement strand
ATTTTCTAAATTCCAAAATTTATTCGCACGCTTAGCCCCTTAAAATTTCGTCAGCTCGACTCGACTTCCATCTAGCTCTAATGCGAAAGCACGAAGTGATATCGCCCGAACCGATCCATCGACTGCCACTCCACCGTACGCGACATCATTAATAATAGGACATCCCAGCTCACTCAATTGAGCGCGGATTTGCTGAGTTCGCCCGGTCTCGAGTTCGATTCCGACCTTGAATGCTGGCGCATTGAAATCAATTCCGTTCACATTAAAATTCAAAACGCGCTCGCAACTCTTTACGTTCATCACGCAAATATCGCGGTCTACACCGGGTTCAAGGCTCACAGATTTTGGCGCCTTCGGCGAACGAATCATATAATGATTGTACCGCCCCGGCTTAATTTCTTGAGACACCCAAGCATGATAAAACCGCTGCACTTTGCCTGCTCGAATGAGTGAATTAATTCTCGCTTGTTCTTCTTTTGTTTTTGCTAAAAGAAGTAGGCCCGATGTTTCAATATCAATTCTGTGAGTAACGAAGAGCTGGATCCCTAGCTCCTGCGATAGAAGCTCAATCACATTCTCTCGCATGTTATCCGTCAGCGCGTGAACCGGAAGTCCGCTTGGCTTATCTATAATTAAGTACCCAGCAGCATCTTTTTCGACCCTGCCACCCAAAGAGGAGTCGAAACTAAAGCGTCTCGGCTCAGTGTGAACACGCAGCCGGTCGCCGGCATTTATCTGAAAATTTTTATCCGAGACTCGAGATTCGTTTAGATAAATCGAGCCGAGCCACAACAGCTTTTCGATAACTGAGGTCGTCAGTTGCTTTTTCTCAATGAGATAATCTTGAAGTCGCGAGCTTTTCTCGACGATTAAATGGACAACGCCGTATTCAGTTCCGCGCGAACCCACGCTAAGCTTTTGGAACGGCGTCGACGCGCGCTCCGAGCTGATTGCATGTCCGATGCGCGTGCTTGGATACGATCTCGACAATTTGTAAGTAGCTCGCCAAGCATTCTAGATAAATCGCGCTCGATCCGATTCCGTTTTGAATACCTTTATTGAGACGGGCAATGTGGGCCTCTCGATACCCGTTTTCCTGGTCCCGCAGCTCACGACGGAACTGTACGACCTGTTCCATTAGTTTGTGGTCATCAGTTTGAAAACTGCCGAGCGCAAGCGAGATGGCACGAACGACATTTTTATGAAGCGAATCGAGATCCTGAATATCGTCATCGGAAAATTGCATCTGCTTACGATCCAATTTTTTCGCAAGCGAAGTCACTTGGTGGTCAATGATGTCGGCTGCGGCCTCCAGATCACTTCCAAAAGAAACAAGTTCGATGACCGACTGACTTAAGCCTTCCGGTGTACGTTCAGAAACGCGGATGAGGAAAAGTTTAATTTCCTTCAAAAGTAGATCGACCTTGTCGTCGTCTTTTTTGATCTCGTGATAAAGATCCGGATCGTTTCGCTTGAATAGACCGATCGACGATTCCGTCATAGTCATTACAATATCGCCCATCTCTAAAATTTCGCGCTTCGCGTGTGCAAGAGCGATAGGGAACGATTCGTACGTTGACCGCTTCAGGAAACGTACCCCAAATTCGCGTTCAGCAGGCGACGGTTGAACTAACGTCTCAACAATTTTTACGCCGTATTTTCTCAATGGGAAAAATATGGACGCAGAAAAAAGATTCATCGCCGTGTAGAAAAACGCAATTTGCGCAGTTGGCGCACTGAAGTTCGCCTCTAAAAGCGCCAGCGCCACTCCACTAAATGGAACGAATGCAACCACTGTTGCAACTCGATAAAGCGTATTGGCCCAAGCGATTCGCTTGCCAACATAGTCGCCACGAAGTGATGCAAGGAGTGCGGTGCTCGTTGAACCAATGTTTGCGCCAAAAACCCAAATGATGGAGTCCGATACTGACAACACACCGCTTGCCGCGAACGCCATGACGATACCGATAGTTGCGGTTGAACTTTGAAATACCGAAGTAAGACCTGCGGACAAGATGAATGCAAGCACCGGATGCTGCCGTACGTGCTCAATCGCCTGGCCAAACAGTGGTACATCCGCGAGTAACGTTCGCGCGGCAAGACCAATGAGTTCAATGCCGAAAAAGATAAGACCGATCGACATTATAAATGCGAACCAATCTCTCACTAATCTTTTTCGAGATGTGTAATGAACCAAAAAGCCGACAACAAAAAGAGGAAGGCCCCAATCCGTCAAATGTAAACTGATCAACTGTACGGTAAGAGTCGCACCGATTGCCGAGCCAATCAAAACCGCCATCACCTGCGGCAGACTCAACACCCGAGCAGACCCAAGGTTCACTAGCGTTGCCGTGACCGCACCCGAACTCTGCATCAGCAGCGTAAGGCCCGCGCCGATCACTACCGCAATAATTCCAGTCTCACGCGCTCGATTGAGCACCTTTCGAATCTGATTCGCAGCCAGCTTTTGAAGCGAGTCTGAACTTCGAGACAGACCAAAAATCAGGAACGCGACGCCCGAAAGCAAAATCACGAAGGAGGAATGCTCCAACCCCTGAATCAAATTTTCACCAAATTCAAAATGCCCACGGCCCTATCCTTCGCCTTTTTTTGATTTCCGTCTACCTGTTTTGCCAATGGAGGGGGAGCGAGGATGTCTTCCGAACGAGTGTGCATTTTTGCATTAGCAAAAATAGCATGTTTGAGGCTCGGAAGGCGTCCTCGCTCCCCCTCCATTGGTAGAACCCAGGAAGACGACATGAAAAAAGCCGGGATGGAGCCCGGCTTTTGAAGTTGAAAATTTGATAGTTTGGATCAGCCTTCGTCGCACTCGTAGCTAAGTGTGATTTTTGTGCCCGGCGAGAAAGTCCCGTTGAACTCAAGCACGAGTCGGTCGAAGTCAGCTGTTGCGCTAACACCAGCAGCAGCTGGAACTGCAGTCCATTCGAAGTCATCATTCTTAGGACGGCAAACAAAAGCCATCGAAGTCACTTGGTTCTGAATTTCGTAAGCGATCTGACCTAGTTCGTTTCCGTAGTCACCAGAACAGATAGAACCCTGAACGCCACCAGTGAGTGTCGAAGCTTCCTGATATTTCTTGCCGTACGAACCTGAGATGTTTGCACCTTGCGAGTTCTGCGCGCTCAAACAACCTGTGTCGTTGTTCTTAATAACGATTGAGTGAACAGAAACCGACTTGCTTGGGTAGATCGACTTAAAGTTTTGAACTAACGAATCTGGCTGATCGCCGCTTGCGAGCTCATAACCATAAGGTTGATTGCTCGTGTTACGTGATCCTGAGTAAGAGCTGCTACGAGTTGAATAGAGACCCGAGCGCACATCTTCGTCAGATAAAACGATGATCGCGAGCGGAGCCGCACTACGAAGTATCTGGCTGCGATAGCTATTCAAAAACAAGTTGGAAGCATAAATTCCGCGCTCGTCAGAAGAAGGGCACGAAGCAGGTGCATATCCGCTCTGCTCACAAGTCAAAGTCTCTTGGCGGCGCACAAGGTTGTTGAACAAAGTGCTCGCGTTCGCTGTGTTTTTATCAATATAAGTGGCGCCATTCCCAAAAACGAGCGGCTTACCATCGCGCCAAGCACCGTTTCCGTTCGCAGCTGTCGCTGGCGAGCCAGACAGACCCGACGTATCCGTCGTGATCATGCCGATGCGCCAGTCGATTTGACCAAGCGATGAAATGAACGTTGGAAATTTCGAACCCATGCTGTTCTGTTCGAAAGACATCGAGCCAGAGTTATCGTTTACAAAAAGAATATCGACGATACCGTTACCAACAATCTTCTCTTGCGAGTAAACCTCGGTACCAAATCCTGTCGGCGTGCAACTCACTCCTGAGTTACGGCACAAGATCTTTTGGTGCGAAAAACGCACTGGCGAGCAAGCGATGAAGTAACTAACTAGTCCCGCCATCGCGAGTAACTTCCAATAAGCTTTAATCGTCGTCATAATGGACCTCTCCGAACCGAGTACACTCCAATGAATGTGCCAGCTCGAATTGAGACACTTTAACTACCTGATTAAACTCAATATTTTTAGATCATCGACCACAAAGCCACGACGGCTGAGCTGATCAATGTTTAGCCAGACAATTCTTCCAAACTCAAAAAAATCAAGAATTTTCAAATGTTTACACGGAATGACCTTCAACGCTCGAGCCATTTTTCGTCATCTCACAAACTCGGCCGTAGTTCTCAACCATGGCTCTTGAGTGGTTCTTGGGCGCAGTCCTCGACTTGCACCAAACCATCGCCGTGCTGTCGAATAAAGAAAGCCCACAGGAGACTTCACCTTGCTACTTCGCGCACTTGCATCAGCAGTATTGATTATCTTCGCAGCGGCCGCCGTTGGCGCATATACGTTCAATCTTCCTTATTGGTTGATGAAGCACGATGAAAAGTTCGCGACTGAGTGGCGAAAGGACCTAAGCCTTCTGCAGGACAGTGGGAAACTACCGAAAGACTGGCAAAGCTTAAGCGCAGTTGAATTCAACTCAAACGACACACAAGTTCAAGATTGGTTCCAAAAAACCAAAAGCCCCTTCGCCATCAAAAAAGACGGCACTCACAAGCTCCTAATTGTCGGCGTGCATTTCACAGAAGGAAATCGCTACGGAGTTTTGTTCCAGTACAATTGGATCGAAAACAAAAGCGGAAACACTGTCGGCGAACTCAGCCGCCGCCTAAAACTCGGTCTCTACTACTAAGCTGTCTCTGCTTTCTGAATCTGAATTCAATTCTGAATTGCGAATACTGAAACGGTATTCCGAATTCAGAGTTGAATTCAGAATCAGATCTGCGCTTTGCGCATAAAAAAACCCGATCAGTTACCTGACCGGGCTAAAATAAAAAGCTGGCATCGTGCTACTCTCCCACAGGGTTAACCCTGCAATACCATCGCCGCAAGCGGGCTTAACTTCTGTGTTCGGAATGGGAACAGGTGTGGCCCCGCTGCTATAGACACCAGCAAACCTAAATATGTATTGGTTCGCTGTTTCTAGTCATCGGACTAAAACATTTGTCGTTAATTCTGACTTCCATTTTTAAGTGAAAGATCTGGAATTAAAAACTTAAGTAAAAGCGTCGGAAGGATCACTCCCTCGACTAATTTTTGTTTGGCGCAGCCAAACGTTGCCATGCTGGGCAGACTAAATTTGATGATTCTTAGCATGGGAATAACCATCAGATATAAAAATTAAAAAAGCCTTACGACTATTAGTATGGATCGGCTGAATGAATTACTTCACTTACACCCTCCACCTATCAACCTTGTAGTCTCCAAGGAGTCTTTAAAGACCGAAGTCTAGGGAAAACTAATCTTGGGGTCGGCTTCCCGCTTAGATGCTTTCAGCGGTTATCCGTTCCGAACATAGCTACTCTGCAGTGCCGTTGGCACGACAACAGAAACACCAGAGGTTCGTCCATCCCGGTCCTCTCGTACTAAGGACAGCTCCCCGCAATTTTCCTACGCCCACAGAAGATAAGGACCAAACTGTCTCACGACGTTCTGAACCCAGCTCGCGTACCACTTTAATTAGCGAACAGCTAAACCCTTGGGACCTGCTCCAGCCCCAGGATGTGATGAGCCGACATCGAGGTGCCAAACT
>JANOUF010000259.1:0-15211 GCA_031416685.1 Bdellovibrionales bacterium | reverse complement strand
CCCTCGACTACAAGACGAGCGTTACCTAGCAACCGGAGGTTATTTTTTTAGGGGCATCATGAACAACGAGAACAAGCGTGCGGTACTGGACCGCACGACAAATAAGGGTTACGAGCGCGACGATCTCAAGGGCGCGTACGCGGGTCGCGAGAACAAAGGGCCTTCGGGCGATCAAAAAGAAGATTCCCAGCACAGCACGAATGTAAAGGCCCGGACTACCGAGGAGAGCAAGCGTCGCGAAAAGCGCGATTAGAAATCGTAACCGCGAACTGTCTTGCGACCGTTTTCTTTGCAGCGATTAGCAGCTTCAATGATCATCTCGTGAACGCGTGCGCTTAATGCATCCACTACGTCAGATGAAACGTTGCAGCCGGTTTTACGGATAGCATCTTTCATCTTTGAACTGATGATTAGAATTTCTCCACCTTTTTTTGCCTTCTTTGCCATTTTAAAATCTCCTTCGTTCAAGTGTTAATTGTTTTTCTACCGTTCAATATTTTTAAGATCTGGGGTATCAGTCAAAGTCCGTTTGAAAAATGCGATCGTGTGTCCTATTTGAAGAACCTGATTCTCGCGTTTCACAGCGCCGTGACCCTCATCTTCGAAGAGAATTAACTGTGAGTCGAGACCTTTACTTTTCATCGCCTCGTACATTTGAACAGCTTCGCCAGCTGGTACACGCGGATCAGAAACGCCTTGTATGATGAGCACAGGACCTTTCACGCGATTTAAATGAGTCGTCGGTGAGAGTTCAACAAGTGCGTCGCGATCTTTTTCGGGATCGCCATATTCGTTGATGCGCAAGATGCGGCGGTATGGAGCGGTGTTTTGCAGGAAGGTAACAAGGTTACTCATTCCGATGCTAGCAACTCCTGAATCGTATGCTCCTGCAAACTTAGTCATCGCGTACAAAGTTGAGTATCCGCCGTAGCTGCCGCCCATGACACCGACTTTTGGTTCTTTGCCATTCGCTTTCCAATTTTTGCGAACAAACAATGCGGCATCTTCAATGTCTGTTATGACTTGCAAACGCTTGCGACCATTGTCAGCGTGCAGCCATTCTTTTCCGTATCCATCGCTGCCACGAACATTTGGCTCTATGTAGATGAAACCTGCATCCACATACATTTGCGCCCAAGCACTGAAGCCAGGACGAGCCTGTACCTCAGGGCCTCCGTGGAAATTAATAACGACGGGGCAAGGTTCAGTACATTTTTCTGGTCGTCGTACAAACATTGGAATCTTCGTACCGTCGCGGGCCGTATACGTTTCAAGTGTCTGCTCCGCAAAATTCGAGATTTTTACCTCGGGTGCACTTGGAATCACCCATTGCGTGAGCTTCTTCGTTTCCCAATCGTAAACATAGCTGGTGCGAGGGGCTTTTCCAGTTTCAACTCCGATTGTCGTGTAACGACTGTTCATAGTCGTGAATCCCGGATACACGCTTCCACCAGTTGGAAATTTCGGCAGAGCAATCGGGGCAAATGTTTTTGCATCGAACGCTTCGAGTTTTGAGTAGCCCTGATCGTTCCAGCTCACTAAAATGCGGTAGCGATTGTCGTCGATCGAGAAGGACTCGATATCCATTTTTCGTTCAGGCGTTAACGCTTTGAGACCGTCCTTGCCAGACACATAAAGTCTGCGAAAATTTCCGAGGCGATTCGTGAGAACTAAGAACTCTCCCGGGCGCGCGCCGAAGCTCACGTGATATTCTTGGCTTTCACCTTGGCCAATCACCGGTTTTAGTTCTTTAGACTTTGGATCAAGCGTGTACCACTCGGATTGCAAAGATCCAGTTGCTTTCTCTAAGAGGTAAAGACCATCTTTGCGAATATCGGCCAGGCTCCAAAGGCCAGGCTTATCCCATACAACTGCGCGAGCACCGGTTTGAATATTGTAGGAATAAATAGCCATGTCTTCTGGCTTTTGATCGTTCGCAGTGTAGTAGAGAGTGTTTCCATCTTCGCTAATTTGATTGAGCGCAGCTTGAACCTTTGATTTGTGAATGACTTCTTTGAGCGCTCCACCAGTGGGATCTTGCAGATAGATTCCGGGATTTTCTTCGCCGGCGCGATCGCGAGTCACGATAATCCATCTTCCATTCGGCGTAATACCAACGACAGATGTTCGATCTGTGCCTCCAGTCATTTGCACTGGAAATGCTTTTGGCCCATCAAGACGCCACACTTGAGGCGTGCCCGTTACAGACCATCCAAAGACAAGCTTAGTGCCATCGGGAGTTGGAATTCCCAAACCAGGAGCGCGGATATCGAGCATCGATTGCACATATCGCGCTAACTTTGCATCAACGGGTTGAGCTGCGAATTTTTTTACAACGTCTGCTGGAACACTTTCAGCGCCATGCCCTGAGTAATTCGAGACTGCCGTACTGGCATTTGATGATGGCGACGTTTTCGTCGACGTTTTTTCGGTTGTCTTGTTGGTTGATGCGCACGCCAGAAATGCCAGCGCAGACAAGAGGATCACAGCGTGCTTCATACGAATCTCCTAAGAGAAAAGATTAGAGAAAAAAGTAGAGACAAAATTTATTAGAGGACATATAGGATTGAGCGACTCTCCTAGCGAGTCAAAAGTATTTATTGACGCAAAACTTTGCGGCTATAACCATAGTCCTGCATATGTCGCAAACACCTCACCCGAATACGCCAGCAACTCAAGCACTCATTGAAAACGCTGTTTCGTTTGAGCCTCACACTTTTGAATACGAGGAAAAGGGTGGAACAAAAGTCTCGTCAAGGAAGCTTGGAATCGATGAGCATTGCGTAATAAAAACTCTCGTGTTCAAAAACGAAAAGTCGGAACCCCTCATCGTGCTTATGCATGGTGATAAACATGTTTCGCTCAGAGCGCTCATTCAACAACTGAACTGTAAGAAAATTGCCCCTGAAAATCCAGACGCCGCTCAAGCGCACACGGGGTACCAAGTAGGCGGCACTTCGCCGTTTGGTCTTAAGAAGAATTTGCCAATCTACGTCGAACGAAGCATTTTGACGCTACCAAAGATTTTTATTAACGGCGGTCAGCGTGGGTTCTTGGTGAGTTTGAAGCCGCAAGATCTTCAGAGAATACTCAATCCGATCCCGGTCGATGTTGCTGAAGCAAAGAAGGCATAATGGCAATTGAAAAAAATGGACCCATTCTCGTAACAGCTGCTGTGATTCGGCGAGGTGACAAGATTTTAATTGCGCAAAGAAAAAGCGACTCAAAAGTTGAAGCTTTGAAATGGGAATTTCCTGGCGGTAAACTTGAACACGGCGAATCTCCTGAGCAATGCTTAGCGCGAGAGATTAAAGAAGAATTGAATTTGAAAATTGAAGTCGGCGAATTAATTGCGATCTCGTCACATGTATACCGGAAGAAAATTCACATCGTGCTCTTGTGTTACCTGTGTCAGTTCAAGGCAGGGCAGCTCAAATGTCTCGACGTAGAGGATGCAAAATGGATTTCTCCTCGAAAAATGAAAACCTATAAATTCGCAGCCGCCGACATTCCTCTCTTAAAAAAGGTCAAAAAGGCTCTGAAAACCTCTTAGAGCCTTGGCAAGCCCCTTGCAATTAAATAAAAACAGATATTAGCGTGGTCCGGCATGGAGCCGTGATGACACTGGGGGAATCATGAAAAATATTGCATTTTTAGCTCTGTGTTTGATCGCGATCTTGCTTTCGGTTGCAAGTGCCGAAGCCCGAAGCATGCGTCGGCCACCCATTCCAGCTACGAGCGAGCTTGGCGTCGCACTCGATATCCAGGGCGCGAGCGTTGGTGGTAGCGGGTGTAAAGGGGGCTCTGCGATCATCAAGCAACTTGGGTCAAATATGATTCAGGTCATCACTCCAAACATGAGTACTTTCGCGAAAGCCGGAAAGCTTGAGCGTTCAGCGTGTTCAATCGCAATTCCTGTGAAATTAAAAAGCTTTGAGGCCTTGATTGTTGAAGATGCAGTCGTGGTCGGCGACGTTGCGCTAAAGAAGAACGCAACAGCAACAACGAATGTTGAAATTTTTCATCCTGAAATGCAGGGAGCTAAGGTTAGCCGAATAGACAACGGCAAAAAGGTTTCAAAATTTCGCATGAAGACCGCGCATTTCGCAACAAGTTGCGGTGGATCGACTTTGTTGCGAATGAATTTGAGCCAGGTTGTGAACGCTACTAAATCAAAAGCGTCGTCAGGTAAATCAAATGCAAAAGTTGGCGGCGCACTTTTAAAAATGCAAGTCGTTAGCTGTTTGTAATCTTAGTTAAACTTAGCGGGCGGGGAGCGGAATGAACTCTGTCTCCCCGGGAACTTTCCCGAAGCGACCTTCTTTCCAATCAAATTTTGCACGTTCAATTCGATCGCGAGAACTCGCAACAAAATTCCACCAGACATGTCTTGGGCCATCAAGCGGGTCCCCTCCGAACAATGCAACGCGGGCGCCACTTGTTGTACGAATCTGAATTTCTAACTTTTGCGTGAATGTCACAAACATCCCACCAGCAACGCGAGTGTTACCGACCTTCACTTCACCTTCAACCACGTACATACCTCGCTGCATGCTGCTTGTAGGAAGCGTGAGCTTGCCTGCAGGAGGGAGAATGGCGTCGAGGTAAAACATGCGAGAGAAAACCGTCACAGGTGAGCGTTCGCCCATGGATTCGCCTGCAATCAGCGTGAGTTTGCAGCCCTCTTTGGTAAACGAAGGAATTTGATTGGCAGGATAGTGGCTAAACTGGGGTTCAGTTTCTTCGTGCTTAAGCGGAAGCCCGATCCAAACTTGCAGACCGTTCATATTGCTGCCTTGTTTTCTCGTCTCATCATCCGTTCGTTCGGAGTGAACGATCCCGCGGCCCGCAATCATCCAGTTGACATCACCGGGCTTGATGATTTGTTGTGAGCCCAAGCTATCCCGGTGAAAAATCGAACCACTAAAAAGGTACGTGACGGTCGCAAGACCGATGTGTGGATGAGGCCGAACATCCAAACCTTTCCCTGGAGGTAACTCTGCTGGTCCCATGTGATCGAAAAATACGAACGGGCCCACCGCACGCACCTTTGCTTGTGGGAGGACGCGGGTGACTAAAAACCCACCGAGGTCTTTTCGTGATGGCTTTGATTCAAACTCGACGCTCATTCGCAAAAGCCTAGCAAATCTCGACGAAAAAATCTCTAAGCAAAAAATTAGGCTAACTTCACTTTCTCTTTTTTGACTTGGCCTTAACCCCGGCTCGAGTGGGGACAGCTCCCGGTTTCAAGATAAGATAGATCCCAAGCAAGACGAAAGGAATGCTCAAGATTTGTCCCATGTTCATTGGTAGTGCTGCTTCAAACGCGACTTGGTTCTCTTTAAACACCTCTAGGAGAATGCGAGAGCCAAAGATCGCGATACACATTGTGCCAAAGAGAATTCCTGTCTTTTGGCGCACGGATTCTTTCTGATAGAGCCAATACAACAAAACGAAAGTCATGAGATAGACCAACGCCTCGTAGAGCATTCCGGGATGACGCGGTACTTTGTCAAAGCGCTCAAACACTACGCCCCAGGTGCCATCGGTAGGCTTGCCTAGGATTTCTGAGTTAAAGAAATTTCCGATGCGAATAAGCATGGCCATGATCGAAACGGGAATAGCCATGCGATCGACGAGCCACATGTAAGAAGGAAGCTGCAATTTTTTTTGCGCAAACCAAAGGGCAATTAAAATTCCAACCGTACCGCCGTGACTTGCAAGACCGCCTTCCCAGACTTTCAACATTCGGAGTGGATCTCGCAAGTACACTTCTGGTTCGTAAAACAAACAATGACCGAGCCGAGCGCCAATAACAGTTCCGAGCATCATTGCAATAAGGAGAGTGTCGACTTTTTCCGTGTCGATTTTCTCTTTGACGAAGAAGTGCTTCATCATGTGGTAGCCGATAAGAAACCCAAGCGCGAACATCAAGCTGTACCAGCGGATGCCCATGCCGTTACCAAAACTGATGAGAATCGGATCTGCAGCCCAATGTAGAATCATCTTGTGGTGGCCCTTTCCAATGAATGATCAGGGCCATGATACTTATGGAAAGCTTGAAAAGGAACTGTTAGAACGAAAATCGATGACGGATCATTCGCATATTTGCAATTCGCTGGCGGCAAACGGCTATATTGTTTGCCCAAACTTTTACTTAAAGCATGACGTCGCTCAGGCACGCAATGATATCGCAAAGCTTCACGAAGCTAACGAGTTGAAGCGCGCGGCAATTGGTCGAGGTTCGAGCTCACAAACCATAGAGGAAGTTCGAGGCGATTTCACCTATTGGCTTGAGGCACACGACTCAAATCCAATTCGGAGCAAGCTCCATGAGTTAACTGATGAGTTAATGAATTCCATGAATCGAGAGCTTTTTCTCGGCGTTTCTGAGTTTGAGGGGCATTACGCCTATTATCCGGCGGGCTCGTCTTACCAACGTCACTCCGATGTTCACAAGCAAACCGATGCCCGTGTTGTATCTTTCATTTTATATTTAAACTCGCCCGATTGGACAGACGCGGATGGCGGGCAATTACGGCTTTATTTTGATAATCAGTCGCACCTTGATGTAAGACCAGAGGGCGGGACGCTCGTTTGTTTCATGAGCGATCGCTTCGAGCACGAAGTTTTACAGGCAAAGCGCGACCGATACAGTTTCACTGGTTGGTTTCGAAGAAGAAGTTCAGTAAGCTAAGATGACTTAAGGCAGGAGGATGACATAAATGGCTAAGCGTAAAGTTCGCTCTAAAGGGAAAAAGAAGACAAACTTGCTTCATAAGAAGCGTCTGTCAAAAAAGAAAAAGAGAAGATAGTTAGGTCAGATATCTGATATCCGATATCGGATATCAGATATCTGGAGTCGAGCGCTACTTACGCTCGACGATAGCGGCGACTCCCATTCCGCCCGCGGTACAAATAGAAATCAATCCGCGTCCGCCGCCATTTTGCTTTAGTATTTTTGCCAACCCGGCGACGATTCTAGTACCCGTTGCAGCAAATGGATGGCCCAAAGCAACGCTTCCGCCTTTTACATTCATCTTGGACTGATCAATAGAACCTAGCGCCTTATCGCGACCAAGTTTTTCTCGGCAGTATTTGTCGGACTCCCATGCTTTGAGAGTGCAAACAACTTGGCCGGCAAATGCTTCGTGAATTTCATAGAAATCGAAATCTTGCAGCTTCAAATTATTTCGTGCGAGCAGAGTGCTGACGGCTTTCGTTGGCGCCATCAATAAACCTTCGCCACCGACAAAATCGACTGCAGCTTCCGCGCAATCGATAAAGTGCGCAAGGACTTCGATTCCTTTTTTGTTTGCCCATTCGTCAGTCGAAAGGAGCACTCCTGAGGCGCCGTCGGTTAAAGCCGTGCTATTTCCAGCCGTCAGCGTACCTTTTCCAGAATGGGTGTCGAATGCGGGACGGAGTTTGCTAAGTTTTTCAAGTGTGGTGTCGGGGCGCAGGAGAGCATCTCTGCTTAAACCTTTAAAATCAAAAACGAGGTCTTTATAGAATCCCTCTTCGTAAGCAACTGCTGCTTTGCGATGGCTTTGATAAGCGATCTGATCTTGTTCGACTTGGCTGATGTTCCATTCTTTCACCATAAGTTCACAGTGATCGCCCATCGATAGACCAGTGCGTGGCTCGATGACGCCAGGAAAAATTGGTTTTACGTCGCCGAAATGAAACGAAGAGAGAGCCTTAATTTTTTCAAGAGGACTTTTCGCGGATCGAAACTCTAAAAGTTTCCAACCCATCTCTCGCGGATAAACTACGGGCACGTCGCTGTTCGTGTCTGTTCCGCCTGCGATAGCGCACTCGATTTGTCCTGAAGCAATTTTCAGTGCCAGTTGGTTCGTTGTTTCAAGGCTTGTTCCGCATGCGCGCTGTACATTGTATCCCGGAGTGTCGGGATGAAGGCCCGATCCCAAAACCGATTCGCGAGTTAAATTCCAATCGCTTGAGTGTTTGATTACGGCACCAGCTGCAACGTCTCCAATTTTTTCGTTTTTGAGTCCAAATTTATTTACGAGCGACGACAAGACAGCCGTAAGTAATTCCTGATTTGTCGTGCGCGCATATTTCGAAAATGATTTTACGAACGGAGTTCTTTGCCCGCCTAAAATTGCAACTGGGCGAAACGTTCTGACCATGTGGGATCTCCTGTTTAGATTCGATCGGGAAGCGGTATCGTCAGTAACTTTGCTACGGAAGCCTGGATGTCGTCATCAATGCGGTGTTCTGAATTCGGCAATGCGATAAAGTCACCAGACCAGTGCTTACTTTTAAGAGCTCTGTGTTCGTCTTGAGCGATCTTAAAATCACAAATCTTATCGCGGGCGCCATGAACCGCATCAATGCGAAACGCAGGTTTGGATTTTATGTACCGCTCAGGAAAACCAGCTGCGATTGCGATCACCTGACCCACATTGGGGATTCTTTGGGCCAAGATTGATGCGAAGTATCCGCCCTGCGAAAACCCAACGACACGGATTGGAAGCTGAGTTGCATTTTGACTCACGAGGATCTGTACGATCATCGAAACCGCAGAATCCGGTGGAACCACCATTGTTTTTGTTTGAACGTTATAAAAATACCAACTGTAGCCTTCTTTGATGTGATTCTCTTTCAAGCGTGGGACGGGGAACGGTCCATTCGGGATAAGAATCGCCGCTTCGCCGGGCACGTAGGGCAAAATGAGTTTTGCCATTCGCTCTGCTCGCTCTTGATATCCATGAAGCAAGATGACGAGCTCGCTTGCCCCCGCAGGATGACGCCACTGGTACTGAATGGGAATTGGTAGTGACACTTTATCTTCGATGAATTTCATTACTCTGCTTCCTCGTAAGATTGTGCGATCCAGTTGGGCGATCATGTTACAGACCGCCCAAAATTTCAATGGTGGGCTTGATGGGTTGGAAGTGCTAAAATTCGTCAGTTATGGGTCAGTTATGATTTTATTGAAGTCGATAGTATTGATGTTTGTTCTTGGAGTAGGCGATTGCTGGGCCTGTAAAATCCCTGCGCCATCGTCATCAAAGTACAACGAGTTGTTTGCTACAAGCGTACCAAATGAGACGCCTACTGCTGGATCGCGTAAAAGCGAGCGCGTTGCAATTGGGCTTAGTGACGGTACGGCTCATTCAGTCGTTCTTTCTATACCAGAAAAAGCAAATAGACCGCTTCCGGTTTTGATGGTGCTGGGTGGATTCGACACTGGCGAAAAATCAGTTACACTTCTCAAGCAAGATACTGAAGCGATCTACGCAACAGTTGATTATCCCTACAAGGCGCCGAACGAGCGCGGTTTCGTTAAAGATTTAAAGCAAATCTCAAGTATTAAAAAAGCTGTGCATCGTACCGATCTGGCAGTTGATGCGATGATTGAGAAACTGCAAGCTGATCCGCGTGTTGATCCTAAAAAAATGGTTTTCGTTGGCGCGAGTTTTGGTGCACCGTTTGCGATTACGGCTGCAGTTCGGAACTCGTCGTTAAATGGTTTGATTTTAATTCACGCCTTCGGAAAAGTCGGCTCGGCGATTGAGCAGCAGCTCGTTAATGAGTGGGGAAGTTGGAGTCGGCCAATTTCATGGGCGCTAGGGAGTCTTGCCTGGAACTATCTCGATTATCCAGAGCCAGAAGTTGAAGCGCAAAAGCTACACACGCATCAAAAAGTTTTTTACGTGTATTCGGATGCGGATGATCAACTTCCGTGTGGGTCCGTAGTCGCGATGCACGAGTCGCTTGCGAAGTCGCCAGCGAACATCACCACCGCTAAGAATCTTGGCGGCCATTTGGGACCAGGAAAAAAATCGATGATTGATGACCTGATGCGTGTTTCAATGATTTGGCTAAAAGATGTCGGGTTCATGTGAAAGGACTGCGATTGATCAACGCATTCAGAGTATTGAGTTTCATTGAGGGCATTTCGCTTTTAGTTTTGTTCTTCGTTGCGATGCCCATGAAGTATCTAATGGGTGAGCCTGCGATGGTAACCCTTGTCGGAACAATCCATGGAGGATTGTTCTTAGCGTTTGTCTTTATGGCGATATTGATAGCGAAACTCGAGAAATGGCCCGCGAAGTTTCTTGCGTTCGCGGTGGTCACATCTTCGATTCCCTTTGGCATGTTCCTTCTCGAAAAAAAACTTAAAAGCCGAGTGCTGTGACGAGCGCACTTCCAGCCATATAAATTAAAATCAGAGAACCTGGAGTCCAGAAAGTCGCTCGCAAATCATGAGTTTGTGCAGTGAAGTACGCAAGGAAATGTAAGAAGCGCGTGACGACATAGCCGTAGAGCAAAAGTTTTGCAGTTCCAAGTGACGGTTCAGTTAATATGTAGAGAAAACCCGCGGCGAGAAAGAACGGTAGGTTTTCGAGATCGTTTAAGTGAATGCGACGAACGCGTTCTACTTTCTCATTTGGCTGAAGTTGGGCTGGGTTTGGATTCTTATTCATGGGAGTTTTGCGAATATCTTCCGGTGAACGGTAGCCGCCCTTGACTTGGGTCATACGGAGAACCGTGAGCCATGACATGCTCGCGGCCTTTAATACCATTAATGATGCGGCGATGACGTAGGTTGAAACCAATGGATTGTCGAGCGATAGAATCATGTTGGCTACCTTCTTTCTAACCTATTACAATACCGTGATGGCCAAAAAGACAAAACGTATTTGGGTTATTAAAGTCGGCAGCGCGCTCTTCATCGAAGGCGGGCCACTTTTAGTGCGCGAATGGATCAGGCAAGTTGCTGATCTAAAGAAAATCCATCAAGTTGATGTAGTCTGGGTTACTTCAGGTGCGATTGCTTCGGCTAGGGCGCGTATCGATCGCGGTTGGAAGAAACTTACTGAAAAGCAAGCGCTCAGCGCCATCGGTCAGCCGATGCTTATGGATGCGTACAATCTTGCGCTTCAGGCGAAAGGTCTTTTGGGTGCGCAGGTTCTTTTAACTTATGACGATATAGCTCGTACCACTCACCGGAAAAATTTAAAGAACACTCTCGTTCAATTATTAAATTGGAATATCGTTCCGATTTTAAATGAAAACGATGCTGTCGCCACCGAGGAAATCCAATTTGGCGACAATGATCTTTTGTCAGCTAAGGTCGCAAAGCTTTTGAATGCTGAGCGCCTTGTGATTATGACGAATGTCGACGGGTTGTTTGATAAAAATCCCGATAAGCACAAAGACACTCAATTTATTTCTCATCTCCCAAAGGTAACTACAAAACTTTTGAAAAGCATGGATGCAAAAGCGGTCTCTGCTGTTGGTAGGGGCGGAATGTACTCAAAGGTTCGTGCTGCTGCGTACGCGCAACAAGCTCATATCAATACTTGGATCTTGCGCGGCGATCGTCCTGATAGTTTGCTTAAGCTTGCGCGAGGGGAGCACATCGGCACAGCCGTTGGCCCGCTCCCGATGAGGAAAAGAAAATGAGTCACGCGTCGGGGATAGATGCGGCAACTGAGAAGCGGCTTCGCGATGTTCGGGTGGGAGCTACGGCTCTGAAAATGAGTTCGCTTGTTCAACGTAATCAGGTTTTGGAAGGTGTTTCTCAAGCGCTATTAGCCCATCAAGAGGAAATTTTGCGCGCAAATGAAATTGATCTCGAGCTGGCAAGGGCGAAAGCGACACCTGCTTTTTTAGATCGACTTCGTTTAAATCATCAGCGTTTAATTCAAATGCAAGAAAGTCTTCGCGACATCGTGGCAATGCCTGATCCCATCGGAGCGGTCGAAGAAGAGAAAACATTGCCGAATGGTCTGGTGCTTCGGCGTGTGCGCGCGCCGCTTGGTGTGATTTTGATGATCTTTGAATCTCGACCGAATGTAATTACCGAAGCACTTTCAGTAGCATTGAAGTCTGGTAATGCATTGATCATGCGGGGAGGGTCGGAGTCACTAAACACGAGTCGCGTGATCTTCAAGCTCATTGCTGAAGTAATTGCCAAAGTAGGTTTACCGCCCGGAACGTTTTGGGGAATTGAAAATACAGATCGTGGTTTTATTCAGGCGTTAATGAAGCAAAACAAGTTCATCGATGTTTTAGTTCCAAGAGGTGGCGACAGTCTCATTGAGTATGTGGTGCAGAATGCGACTATCCCGATAATTAAAAATGATCGGGGACTTTGCCATGTGTACATTCATGAAGACGCTGATAATGCAATGGCACTTAACATTGTAGAGAACGCTAAAGTTCAACGGCCAGGAGTTTGTAATTCCATGGAGACTTTGCTGATTCATGCAAAGAAGAAAGATTTGCTCGTAGCGATTTATCAGCGCTTAGAAGCAAAAAATGTTGAGTGGTTCGGATGTCATGAAACTCTTCAAATCTTAGCAAACAAAACAAACGTCAGCGCTGCTACGGATATAAATTTTAGTACTGAGTATCTCGATTTCAAAATGAATTGCAGGGTTGTTGAGTCGCTTGATCAAGCGCTTGAGCACATTGAGACATTCGGATCCCGCCACTCGGAAAGTATTGTTACGAAGAACGAACAAGCCGCGCGTAAGTTTCAGGATACTGTCGATGCAGCGGCTGTTTATTGGAATGCTTCAACTCGATTTACCGACGGATTTCAAATGGGTCTCGGTGGAGAACTCGGGATCAGCACGCAGAAGTTGCATGTGCGCGGACCGGTTGGTCCACGCGAATTAACTTCATTAAGATGGATCGCCGATGGGACGGGACAAGTACGCCAATGAGTTTGAAAAAACACGGTCGCAGCCTCGTTTGGTTGCGTCGCGATCTTCGATTAGAAGACAACACAGCGCTGAGCAAAGCCTGCGCTGAATCCAAGCAAGTCGCCGTAGTCTTTGTTTTTGATTTGAATATTTTGCGTCGTCTAAAATCGAGATCGGATCGAAGAGTTACATTTATTTACGATTCAGTAGTCGAATTGGATCTTCAGCTTAGAAAATTGGGTTCACGGCTGATTGTTGTGACCGGCGACCCAGAGATTGAAGTTCCAAAGGTGGCGAAAAGATTGAATGCCGGCGCCGTCTACTTCAATGAAGACTATGAGCCGTACGCAAAGAAGCGTGACACAAGTGTTCGCACCTTATTGCAAAGCGCGAGTATCGAATGCCATCAGTTTAAAGATCACGTCATCTTTTCCGGAGCAGATGTCACTAAGTCGGACGGAAGCCCATACAAAGTATTTACTCCATATAAGAATGCGTGGCTCAAAAAATTAAGCGCACTCGACTATTCTCTTAAGCGGGTTGATGGGAAAAACTTCGTGCCGGCTAAGAGTCTTTCATTTGTCTCACCGATGCCGTCTCTCGAAGAAGTGGGATTTGAACGTGCGAGTTTGGCTCGAGCGCTTAAGCCCGGCAGAAAAGGCGCGCTAAAGAATTTAAAAAATTGGATAGACGATTTGCCCAAGTATCACACTTCACGCGACTTCCCGAGCCTAGAAGACGGAACTTCCGGTTTGTCCGTGCATTTGAGATTCGGCACAATTTCAGTTCGCGAGTGCGTGCGAATCGTCCAGGCGAAGCCAACTCCTGGAGCGCGAGTTTGGCTTTCTGAATTGGTCTGGAGAGATTTCTATCAAATGATTCTCGATCAATTTCCGCATGTAGCCACCGGGTCATTTAAAAAAGAATACGATAAGATTAAATGGTTGGGTAGTGAGGCTCAATTCAAACGATGGTGTGAAGGGCGCACAGGCTTTCCGATCGTTGATGCCGGCATGAGGCAACTGAATGCAACAGGCTGGATGCATAACCGGCTACGAATGATCACAGCGTCGTTTTTGGTCAAGGATTTGCTGGTGAATTGGAGAAAAGGTGAGTCTTATTTCGCCGAAAACCTTTTGGACTTCGATCTTGCGGCGAACAATGGCGGTTGGCAGTGGTGTGCTTCGACAGGCTGCGATGCCCAGCCGTATTTTCGAATCTTTAATCCGATGTTACAGTCTCAAAAATTCGATCCCGAATGTGAATTTATAAAAAAATGGGTGCCCGAGCTGAAGTCACTGTCTCCAAAGGAAATTCACCTACTTGCTTCGGAAAATCCCAAGGCGATCGTTTCGCATTCCGAGCAGAAAATTCTTGCTCTGAGAATGTATCGCGCTGCTGTGAAATGAGAGTCGGGAGCAGCTATTGTGAATGCACAAGGTGGAAAATGCGGAGGTCTTTACCTTGTACGTACGAAATCAGCTCTAGCGACTCGGCAATTGGAGTCGCCGCTCCTCTAGCGCACGCCAACTTTTCCGATGACAAGGTTAAATTTCCGGTCGCGGAGATCTGATTGCCCAAGGCATCTTTGCCTTTTACGGTTACACGAACTGCGCAGTTCCGAAAACCGCCAAGCCAGTCGCTTGCGCTTAGCTTCACGGGTGCGGTTGAACGAAACACGACTTGAGATTGATCTGGCGAGAGCCGCGAAACAATTTTGATTTGCTTCGTTTTGCCCCTACCACCACCGCAAATTCCCCAGCAAAACTCTATGGCGGCTTCAACCTTCACGGTTTCAATTTTTACATTTTCTCTCGTAAAAATATGGCCGTCGAAGGTTCCAACCGACATTTTTGCTTTGTCGTAGGCGAACGCCGAAGTTGTCGTCAGAAAGAGTGCGGCTGCTAGTAAAGTCGCTTTCATTATTTTAGGTACTGTCATTTGTTACTCCAATCGTGGGTTTCGTCACATAAATTTTTATTATCTGCTCTTCGCGAACTGCTCACATAGCCGGCCAGACAAATTGCGATAATCTGCTTGGAAGGCTTTGCGTTACCGGCCAGACCTACAATGCACTGAGATGCTTTGTGGGAGGCTCGCGGGTCGTTGTTCATCATCCGGCAAAATGCTTCGGCATTTATTTTGTTCACGCACGTTGGCTCTGCCATCAGCATCTCTTTACAACTAGCCGGTTGGGCATGGGCAACACTATTCAGAGTGAACAATGTTGCTGCCAAAACTAGAGCCTGCATAAAAACTATTTTTTGTTTCATATAAATAACCGCTTCCTTCATTTGCGCGATGGCAATTCCATAATATGGCAGTCAAAGCCGCCTCCAAGATATTCAGTATCTACTTTGGACTGGATGGATTCGAAGTCGGATGGCCTTTTCGGGTTGGCCTTGGCGCGGAGTTCTAATCGGTCGAGTTGAATCGTGTACGTTCCGTTTTTCAATTTTTGAATGAGAAGTTTGTCTATGGTTTTTTCACCTAAAAAACTAGCGGCATCATTTGAGATGCATTTT
>JANOUF010000258.1:0-2192 GCA_031416685.1 Bdellovibrionales bacterium | reverse complement strand
AGTCTCATCGGGCTCGGCCAGCCGTTAGATATTGGAAGAGACGAGTGGCCGCTACAAACATGAGAATAATCAGCGCAAGCCAGAAGAAGTTTAAGAGTGATGGAGATTGAACCGCTTGACCTAGTTGATTTGCAAGTAGCGTGAACGCAAGAATGCCAGGGAGTAAACCCACAGCCGTTCCAATCGCAAAATCACGGAATGGAATTTTTATGGAGCCTGCTACAAGATTAATAACTGTAAATGGTGCGACAGGGATCAATCGGATCACAGCGACTGCGAGCCAGCCACCAACCACAAGTTTCCCTTTAATTTTATGCAACCAAGTATTCGTAAGTCGGTTGATGTAATCCGACTTGAATTTGCTACCAATCCAGTAAGTAACGACAGCCGAGCATGCAGTGCCGATTGCGATTAGGACAAACGCTATCAGTGGCTCAAAAGTTAAAGCCGTCGCGAGAATTAGCGCCATGACTGGCATCATCACTAAACCACCAATGACGAACGCTAAAATGATAAATAGGTAACCGAGTGGATGCTCCCGCAGCATAGTTAAAAATGTCGAAAGCTTTTTTGGTTCAACCATTTGCGAGAGCGGTGTGAAGTTCCATGCTAAAATAAGAGCAAGTAAAATAAGCGCTAACGGCAAAATCTTGAATCGTCCGAGCCAGTGAACTCGCCCAGCGAGCATCGACGCAAAATTCGGGAAGTAGCGGCGCACTCCATGATTGAGACGGTACGGCGTGCTTGGATCTAAGATTTTACTTCCAGGGACAACGATGTCTAACCAGACAGGGATTTCACGCTCAAATTCCACCAGCGTACGCGGTCCTCCTTTGAAATGTTCAACGGCCCCGATCAATCCCACTTCCTGAAATTTTCTTTCCAAGGTGTCTTGGCTGACATCGAGATGTTCAGCAAGAAGTCGAGAACGCAAGCTTGCTATCGCATCAATATGCGATTCCGATTTTGCTTCGAAAGAAATATCGCATTCCGTATCAAGACCCATTGACCGCTGATTGAGATTTGCCGAACCAATTCGACAAAACTGATCATCAATGACTGTTACCTTTGAATGGACTTTGACGTAACCATCCTCAAGCTCAGGCACGACCGGATGGTAGATGCGGAAGCGATTATGCTTATCAGCACGCCGAATGAGTTCGAGCACGCGATGTCGCAAGACTGACATCGTGCTTTCTTCGATCCATCCAGTAGCATCGCGCGCGAGCACCATGACAACTTCCGGTCCATTTGGATCTTGCAGACGCCGGACCAACGCCCTTGCAACGCTTTTCGAAGAAAAATACTGTGCTTCAAAATAAATAAACTTTTTCGCGGCGAAGATCGAATCAGTGAACAGTCGCTCAACTTCTCGGACGTGTTTCACTCCCCGCATTGCAGGAACAGTTCTCGATACCGCGACCTCCACAGATGAGGCATCGACTTTTTGCGAATCAGGCCAGATCACATATTCATTCGGAACTGACAGTGGTAAAATTGTTTCTCCGGTCGCCTTACGCCATCTTTCACGAGCAAGGTCACCCAACACGCGCGCTACAGGACCTTGAATAGCAATTTGAACATCATGAAACGGTCCGTACGATTTTCCCCAAGGATCAATACGGCGGGAGTCGTGGCCTTTGTGTTCAGAGGTATCCCAACGACGAGCCGTAATATCCATTCCACCTGAAAACGCGATTTGATCGTCAACGACGACGACTTTCTGGTGATGAGAACCTAAAGGCGGATGAAATGAATCGAGATGATAATGAAGTCGAGGATGGCTGTTCCATTCAAATTTGAATTGCGGGAACGCTTCTCGCTCAAACGAAAAGAAAATGTTGAAGTCCCAAGAAAGAACGTAAATTTCGAGATCAGGTTTTTGCTCGCAAAGGCTAACGAGGAACTCTTTTAAGTGTTTTGGTGTTGCTGAAGGCTTGTTATCGACGGGTGATTCGGTAGTTGAACCGACGAGCAAGTCGACTCGAGAATCCGTATCCCAACCGACGATGATCAGTTGTCGCTCGGCACGAAGCGCAGCCTCGTGAAACGCGCGAAAGTAGTTCGCAGCATCCACGACATAGCCAACCTTGTGCGCAAGGTCTTTGCGCCAATAGTTTCGGCCTTCCTTAAGAATTGGTTCAGACTCTTTACTCTCGCTCACCACTCTTGAAAATAGTCGAGCCCCCCAG
>JANOUF010000257.1:0-2078 GCA_031416685.1 Bdellovibrionales bacterium | reverse complement strand
TTGCCAGTCGAAATCGAAACAGAAAGATATAAGCTAAAGACATTGACGATAGATGATGTCAGTTCGAAGTACTTAAGCTGGTTTCTAGAACCTACTGTTCAAAAATTCATTGTCGCAGCAAAACAACAACAGACCATGAGTTCCCTTAGGAACTTTGTCGAGGCAAAGTGGCGTGCTGACGACTGCCTGTTTTTGGGTATTTTCTCAAAAGACGGCGACCATATCGGCAACCTCAAATTTGAGCCTGTATCTTTTGCCGAAAAGTGCGCCGTGATGGGAATCTTAATTGGAGATGCAGAGTATCGCGGGAAGGGCGTGAGCAGCGAGGTTATCCTTGCTGGATCGAGGTATTTAAAGACTCAAGCTTTGATAGAGGACATCGAACTCGGAGTCCAGTCTGAGAACTTAGCCGCAATTAAATCTTACAAGAAAGTCGGCTTCAAAGTTATTCCTTCAGGAAAACTTATCAAGCCAGTCGACAAGCACAGCCTAATAATGAGTTTCAAAATCTAGCTGATTACGTCCCAAGAAAGTGGCGTCCCCTTTTTTAAGGACGTTCGCGCACGACGACCAAGAACAACATCGATATGCTTTGGCTCAAGACCTAAGCCAGGGCGAATGATTCGAAGATTTTCAGAATTCAAAGTTTCGCCTTCGGCGATATCTTTCGCGACGTAGATCGAACGACGGTAAACTTTAGAAGCTGATTCTTTGGCGGTGCTACCATAGCTCACTTGACCCACGGCCTTTTGCACTCTTTCCGCCTCGACAACGAGTGCCTTCATTTCTTCCGGCTCCATTGAAAACGCTGAATCGACACCGCCATCAGATCTGCTGAGAGTAAAATGCTTCTCGATAACAGTAGCGCCCAGTGCTACGGCAGCGATAGAAACGCCGAGACCCATAGTGTGATCGGAAATTCCTACTTCAACTCCAAAGGTTGCGCGCAAGTTTGGTATTGTAGCTAAATTGATTTCCTCAAATGGCGCCGGGTAAGCGCTCGTGCATTTTAAAATTATTAATTCCTCGCAGCCACCTTGGCGGGCTGTTTGAATCGCCTCGAAAATTTCGGCGACGTTCGCCATCCCAGTTGAGATGATCATCGGTTTTTTTGTCGCAGCAACTTTTCGAATAAGCGGAAGATCCGTGTTTTCAAAAGAAGCAATTTTGTAAAAAGGGACGTTCAGTGACTCGAGAAAATCAACGGCAGTTGCGTCGAATGGAGTGGAGAAGCCAAAAATTTTATGTTTACGACAACGTTCGAAAATGGGTTCATGCCATTCCCACGGCGTGTACGCATCTTTATAAAGCTCATGAAGACTGCGGCCTTTCCAGAGACTGTCCGCCTGACTTACAAAAAACTCGCCGGTTGGAATATCCAACGTCATTGTGTCCGCTGTATAAGTTTGAATCTTTAGTGCATCGACGCCCGTAGCTGCTGCTTCGTCCACAATCTTAAGCGCACGATCTAACGACTGATTATGGTTCCCCGACATTTCCGCGATGATGAAAGGTTTTTCGGCCGGGCCGATTTTTCGATTTCCAATAGTGATAGTTTTCACCCAAGCATCCGTTCTGACTGCTCCAGCAGCACATCAGCCACTCGGTAAATACCGCGGCCATCAGTAATTGATCTGGCTCGTGCGGCTTGCTCGCGCCAATAATTTTTGTCGTCGATCTTGGTGTCGAGAAATGCAGCCCACGTTTCGGGAGTTAAGTCTTCAGACCGTCCAAGTACTGAGGCATATTGCATTCGACGCGCCGATTCTTCAATTATTTTTTGAACGTCATTCGTCATAACCAGAATGGAGGGCTTTCCGAGCGTACACGTCTCAAAAACCGTAATTCCGCCAGCGCCCAGAACTAGATCGGCGCTGCCAATAACATCTGCCATCTCGTTGCTGTTCTGTATAACGGTTGTGTTGGGAATGGCTGATGCCTGCTTCTGAATTTCATGAAATCTATTGTTACTAGGGCCCACCAGGACCAGTACTTTTCTGCCATTGAGATTTGTTAAGCTCAAGCCACGGAGGGCTTTTTCTGTATCAGATTTGGCGTCGGCAGCACCGAAAAAAATC
>JANOUF010000256.1:0-7224 GCA_031416685.1 Bdellovibrionales bacterium | reverse complement strand
GTTGCGGCGGGACCAATGCTCGTCGGCCTTCTCGTGGTGTCAGGTGAACTTGTTTGGGGTTATGCGATTTTCCAAGCGTTGGTGCTCGGACTGATGCTCGACATGCGTTACTCATTCGTTGTTGTCAGCATCGTCGCTGGGCTTGCAGCGGCTCGCGGAGTTCACGCTTGTAAAAAGAGAAACGATATCTATGGCGCTGGTCTTCGTACAGGAGCGATCAGCGCATTGATGATTGTTTTGGTGTTGGTGGTTGAGCGTTTCGGTGAAGCGAATTTCGGTCGCCAACTTTTGTGGTGTGCGCCTGCGGGCTTCGTCGGTGGAGTTATGTCTTCGCTTATTGCGATGATGCTTATTCCACTTCTTGAGACCATTTTTAATTGTACAACCGACGTTAAGCTTCTTGAACTTTCAAATCTCAACCATCCACTTCTCAAAGAAATGGTTGTACGAGCGCCTGGTACTTACCATCATTCATTAGTTGTTGGCTCGATGGTTGAAACTGCGGCCGAAGAAATAGGTGCGAATCCTCTTCTTGCGAAAGTTATGTCGTATTACCACGACATCGGCAAAACGGAACATGCAGCGTACTTCATCGAAAACCAAAAGCCTGGGAATAATCCACACGACCATCTCTCGCCGCATATGAGTAAAACAATTCTCATCGCACACGTAAAAGACGGCGTCGAACTTGGTCTTGAGCATAAACTCGGTGATCCAATCATCGACGGTATCGTTCAACATCACGGCACAACTTTGATTTCGTTCTTCTACAATAGGGCGCTTGAAGGCCATAACGAAGAGCACGATTCAATTTCCGAAGAAGAATTTCGTTATCCAGGTCCGAAACCTCAATTCCGTGAGGCGGCTCTTATCATGCTTGCCGATTCGATCGAGGCCGCTTCGCGCTCACTTGACGAGCCCACGCCTGTTCGATTGCAAAACATCGTGAAGAACATCATTCAGCGTAAGTTTATGGATGGTCAGCTCGACGAATGTAATCTGACATTGAAAGATTTGACGTTGATCGAAGAAGCGTTCATTCGCATTCTTCTTGGTATCTACCATCAACGTATCGACTATCCGAAAAAAGCGGGAGGCGGTGCCTCTGAGGCGCCACTTCCAATCAAGTTCTCACGAAAAGATAAGGGAACTGGAACCGCATGAACCTGACGATCATTAATCGTTCAGGCGTGCGTGTGCCACGCAAGTTCGTTGAAGCATGGTTGAAAGCGCTCACTCCCTTACTCAAAAAAGAAAAGCTAGAGCCGCTTCCAAAGCGCGACTTCACGATTGTGTTCGTTGATCAAAAACAAATCCGAAAACTCAATAAGACTTACCGCGGCAAAGACTACGCAACCGACGTCCTAAGCTTTGAGGGTGACTCAAAATCAAGTTTCGGAGAATTGGTCATTTCCCCACAGGTGATTAAACGCCAGGCAAAGGAACATGGTCTCTCCATGCAAGACGAGCTCGGGTACATGGTTCTGCACGGTGTATTGCATCTCCTTGGCTACGATCATGAGAAGAGCAAACGAGAAGCGAATCGAATGTTCACCCTCCAAGACAAACTCTTCGAACGCTTGTGCTCAAAGTTCTAAACTGGTAACAATTATCCAGGAGAACTGACCCTATGGGAATCGCAACAGAACTTTCGGATGTGAAAGGCCGCCTCACGACAGTGAAAGCGCGCTCTGACGAACTCCGGAGGTATCTTTGACATCGAGATGAAAGAACGACGGCTCCAGGAGCTCGTCATGAAATCTGAAGACCCGGATTTGTGGACAAAGCCGGTCGAAATGCAAAAACTCAATAAAGAAAAATCGATTCTCGAAAAAGCCGTCGGCGATTGGAAGGGTCTTAAGACTCGTTCTGACGACGCCGAAGTTTTGCTTGAGATGGCCGTCGAAGCCGAAGACGAAGAAACTTTTCTGGAAGCAAAAGCTGAAATCATCGCTCTTGAAACCTTGGCAGGTGAATTAGAAATCAAGAAAATGTTGGGTGGTGAACTCGACGCAAACGGAGCATACATTTCGATAAATTCCGGTGCAGGTGGAACAGAGGCACAAGACTGGGCCGAGATGTTGTTTCGCATGTACATTCGCTATGCGGAACATCATGGCTACAAACCGTCTGTTCTCGAGCGCACAGAGGGCGATGGTGCAGGAATTAAATCAGCTACAATTTTGATCGAAGGCCCGTATGCGTACGGATATTTGAAAGCAGAAAGTGGCGTACATCGGCTCGTTCGAATTTCTCCGTACGATTCAAATGCACGACGACACACAAGTTTCTCGTCTGTGTTCGTCTGGGCAGAAGTTGATGATGACATCAATATCGAAGTGGATATGTCGGACGTGGAAGTTGATACGTATCGTTCATCGGGCTCAGGCGGACAGCACGTTAACAAAACAGATTCCGCGGTTCGCATGCGACATCTTCCTTCGGGAATCGTCGTTCAATGTCAAAACGAACGTTCGCAAATCGATAACCGAAGTAAAGCACTCAAAATGTTAAAAGCAGCGCTTTACGAGAAGGAAATCGAAAAGCGAAACGCAGAGAAAGACGCAGTCAACGCGACCAAGAAAGCAAACGAGTGGGGATCGCAGATCCGTTCGTACGTTATGCATCCCTATCAAATGGTCAAAGATCATCGTACGGGTTGTGAAACGAGTCAGGTTCAGACAGTGATGGATGGCGATCTCGATGATTTCATCTATGCGTTCTTGCGCTCGACGACGACGACGCCACAGAAAGGCGCCCACTAAAGTGTTTCATTTGTGGCTCACTTTACGTTTTGTAACTTCAGGAAAGCGACTCCTAAATTTACCTTCGCTTTTGAGCCTCACGGGAATGGCGATCGGAACTGCATGTTTGACGGCCGCTATGGGCGTATTTAGTGGTTTTGAACATTCTCTTTCAAAATCCACCCAAGACGTATTCGGACATTTGCTAATCGTAAAACAGGGATCGCGAATTGAATCCATTGAAGATTTGCTGCGTCGTATTCAAACGCTTGCGCCATCGGTTCAAGCGACAAGTCCGTTTCTTTATCTCGATGCAGTTTTAGCTAGAGAAGGGAAGATCAGTTACATTGCCGTACAAGGGGTGGATCAAAAAACGGTTGAGACTGTTTTAAATCTTAAACCACACCTCATTAATGGTGAGTTTTCTCTCGTAAAAGCAGGTGAAATTTCAAGCGCGCTGGTCGGCAAGGGAATTGCGAAAAAATTTAATTTGAAACCGAATGATTCGTTCAAGGTCGTACTCCCCAATCCATCGCGCGACGATACTTCAAATTTTTCGCCTCGGGTGCGCGAGTTTAAGATCAAAGGCGTCCTTGATTTCGGCATCAATGATCTTAACGAGCGATCAATCATTACGGATCTTGGATCGGCACAAGAGTTCGCTCAGGTCGGCGACAATTTTTCTGGTTTAAGACTGAAGCTATCTGATCCGAACACAGCACAGGTCATTGCGAGTCAACTTCAGCGTGAACTTGGTTCGGGTTATTTCATTCGGCATTGGCGCGAAACCAACGAAAATTTATTCGCGGCAGTGGAGTATGAACGGCCGGTCATATTTTTCGTCTTGCTTGTGATGGTCGTAGCGGCGAGTTTCAATATTTCATCGAACTTGTTCGTCAGCGTTCTAAAAAAATACTCGGACATGAGTATTCTTCGCGCGATGGGTTTTTCTCGTCGAGACATTATGAAAGTTTATACGATTCAAGGTGTCTTCTTCGGTTTTCTCGGCACAATTTTCGGGTTGGTTTTAGGTCTCTTGCTATGTGCGGCCTTCGTGTATGCCCAAAAATTCTGGGTCTTGATGCCGGCCGATGTTTATAAGCTCGATCAGATTGGCGTTGAATTTCGGTTGCAGGATATATTGGCTGTCGTGATAGCGTCGTTTGTAATTTCACTTTTATCAACGCTTGTACCGGCGTTTCGCGGATCGCGGTTAAGTACAGTTGAAGGACTTCGTTATGAATAGGCCAAATTCAAGCTTGCTGTCTGTTCAGTGCGTAACGAAGTCTTACCCGATGGGTAAAAACCGTCTTGAGATTTTACGTGGACTCGATTTGGAAATAAAAAAAGGCGAGGCTGTTTGTATCGTCGGCGCCAGTGGTGCTGGCAAAAGTACCTTACTTCATATTTTAGGCACGCTTGATCGCCCAACTCTGGGAAAAGTATTTTACGACGGTCATGATCTGACTCGGCAAAGCGATGAGGATCTCGCAAACTTCCGCAATAAAACGATGGGATTCGTTTTTCAGTTTCACCATCTGCTTGGCGAATTCACGGCACTTGAGAATGTCATGATGCCATGTCGAATTTCAGGAATGAGCTTAAACGACAGTCGCATGGCCGCTGAAGAGTTGCTTGAAATGCTTGGATTGAAAGAGCGGCTAACACATTTTCCATCGGAACTGAGCGGTGGTGAACAGCAGCGTGTCGCAATCGCACGCGCATTGGTTCGAAAACCTGAAGTTTTGTTTGCCGATGAACCGACTGGCAATCTTGATACAGTTAACGGCGAGCGAATTCAGGATTTATTTTTCGATTTGAAGACTCGATTGCAGCTGACGTTAGTGGTTGTGACTCATGATCAGGCATTTGCTCGAAAGTTTCCGCGTGTTCTCAATATGCGCGACGGTCTTTGGACATAAAACCCGCACTCCCACAGAGTTTTCAGGTGCTTTGAAGGTTTTGACATCGCAAGAGAATCGCGTTAGGCTTCACTGATTTTTAGGTAACCCATCAATAAGACTAAGGATTTCAGCTGTTGGATCGCTCACCTCGACGCTCAAAATTCAGCTTCCAGTCCGTACAAACTTTCGCTCTGATCTCAGCACTTTTCTTTACGTGCACATACGGCCACGCACAAAGCGGTGCCGATGCGCGTCCAAAACCTCCTGTGAAGAAGGCCAAAACGAAAAAGCCGGCGGCGAAGCCCTTAAGCAAGCCTTCTTCTCCAAGAGCAAAAATAAAAGACTTAAAGCTTCCTGGCGCAGGAACTCCAACAGGGATTACTAGCGATATTCTTCGTGAGGCGAGCCAGGCGGCAAAATCAGGTCAGGCCGCGGGAGCGATTAGCGAGATCAAAGTTGAAGGTACGAAGAAGATCGAAGTCGATGCGGTAGTTGCACGTTTGCAAAGCAAACCGGGCACTCGTCTCGATCCTGCGGTCATTCGCCAAGACGTCGACACACTTTTTAAAACGGGATTGTTTTATGACGTTCAAGTTTCTCGTGCTGCTACAAGTGCCGGAGTCACATTAACTTACGCTGTTGTCGAAAAACCTTCGGTTGTCGAAATTATTTTTGAAGGAAACGAAGAGCTTGAAGATGACGAGCTCGCAGAAACAGCGGCGTTAAAACCGTTCGAACTTCTCAACATGGCAAAAATCAAAGAAGCCACTGAGAAGATACAAAAGCAGTACGAAGACAAAGGTTACTTCCTCGCTCGTATCAATCCCGTTATCGATACGGTGGCTGAAGGCGAGTCGGTAAAGCTCACTTTCAAAATTCAAGAAAACGATAAAGTGAAAGTGAAGCGCATTACGTTCTTGGGCAATCGCAATCTCGGCGATTACAAATTAAAGAGCGCGATGATGACGAAAGAGGGCAGCTTCTTTAGCTTCATGTCGGATAGCGGCTCCTATAAGCAAGATGCGTTCGACGTCGACGTTCAACGATTAACTTACCTGTACTTCAACGAAGGCTATGTCGTTGCAAAGATCGATCGTCCGCAGGTTTACGTAACACCTGACAAAAAAGGGATCTACATCACCATTCGAGTTGAAGAAGGCGATCGCTACAAAGTCGGCCAAGTTGATTTTGCAGGTGATTTGCTTTTTGATCGAGATGATTTGATGAACTCGGTCGAAATCGATGGCAGCGGTTGGTATGTTCACGAGACTTTGCTCAAAGACATTCGTGGTCTTCAAGCGAAGTACGGTGACTTAGGTTACGCGTATACGAACGTCATTCCAAGAGTACGTAACCGCGATCGTGAACGTGAAGTCGACATCACTTTTGAAATCGACAAAGGCAACAAGGTGTACTTCGGCCGCATCAACATGGTCGGCAATACGAAGACGCGCGACAAAGTTGTCCGCAGAGAATTGCAAATCCGTGAGGGTGAACTCTACAATGAAACTCGTCGCCGAGAATCTCTAGCAAACGTGCAGCGACTTGGTTACTTCGACGAAGTGAACTTCAATTCGAGTACGCCGTCGGATATGCCAGACGTAATGAACCTCGATATCGTTGTAAAGGAACGTAACACTGGAACAATCCAGGTGGGTGCGGGCTACTCGACTTATTCGAAGTTTATTTTCCAAGGACAAGTGAATCAAATCAACTTGTTCGGTCGTGGGCAGAAGCTCGGTATCTCGATCGACTTAAGTAAAAACCAATCTCTCTTCAACTTCAATTTCACTGAACCCTATTTCATGGATTCAGAGTGGTCAGTCGGGTTTGATGCTTACCAAAGTAAGCGAACGACTCCTGAATACATCGAAGAGAAAAAGGGTGGCGCGATTCGTATCGGTCATCCGCTTGCTCCGTTCTTGCGGGGTTTTGTTCGGTACAAGTTGGATAAAACCGAAATCGAACTCGATCCGTTAACTGGTGATAAAGATTTGTTCCCAGTTGAAACAGCGAACGGTACGACGTCATCGCTTACGGGCACGTTAGAATACGATAAGCGAAACGATCGATTTGCTCCGACAGATGGCGTGTATTCCAGTCTTTCGCTTGAGTACGCAGGGCTCGGTGGCGATAAGCGCTATACGGTTGGTCGCGGCACGGGCCGCTTCTACAAGAAGGTATTCTGGGAATTCGTTTTCAGAAATAACCTGACTTACGCGTTCATTCGCTCAAACGAAGATGGCAAAGAGCCGCCGTTCAACGAATTGTTCTTACTCGGTGGAGCAAACTCGCTTCGCGGCTATGATTGGTATTCGGTCGGTAGGAAGAAGTTCTCCCAAAAGGCCAAGGATCGTGCGCTTCTTGCGGGTAAGTCGGAAGCTGATGCAAACATTTTCGCGATGCGTCCTTTTGGTGGCGAGCAACAGCTTTACTACCAAGCAGAGATTGAATTCCCCCTTATTTCAGAAGCTGGGATTAAAGGCGTTACGTTCTTTGACATAGGTTCGGCGGAAGATAACTTCGTCGATTACGATTTCAGATCTGACGTAGGTTTCGGTTTCAGATGGTTTTCG
>JANOUF010000255.1:0-5762 GCA_031416685.1 Bdellovibrionales bacterium | reverse complement strand
ACAGCCGATAGATCCATCAACTCACCGGTCTTCGCTTTGAGCTCAATTGGTGAGCTGAAGTGGTAGCTGCCATTCATCTCATCGAACCGACCTTGAACAGTTACTCGGAAGTAAGCTGGCGCCCCGGTTCTTGAATTCGTTATGCGACCGCTGATGAACGAATACTCTTTGGCATTGATGATGGCTGAGGACACTAAAAGCTCATAAGAGAAATCAATGCCTTCGAGACTTCGCACCGTACCCGCGATGCGACCTGACCACAATTTCGACTCTGGGTTGTTCGTTTTCTCAGGCTTCAAGGCAACAATGAAGTTTTCTAGCCGCGCCTGCAGTCCTGGACAAAGAAATGCGGTTTCAAGCGGCGGCAAAACTTCGGCGCGCCCGCAAAGATGAAATCCGAAACCGACTGCAAGCTGAGCCTCTTTCGTTTCTTGAAGTACTTCGGCTCGAACAGAAAATGCCACGAAACCAAAAAATAAAAACGTAACCAATCTAAGCATTGCGGCCTCCTTGTTGTTTTGCACTCTACTGAGTGTCCTACAGTCGCTGAAGAATGCAAGAAAGCAGATTTGTTTTGCGCCGCGCCGCTATCCGTTTGTAGACAGCCACTTGTGGCTTCGAGTTGAATAGGACCCTATGCTTCGCGTCCTGCACACAATGCTCTCCTATCCCCCTCGTAAATCGGCTCCACTAGTGGCGGTTTTTTCCGTTTTTATTTTAACGATCGGTGCGGAGATCGCATGGACCGATTTCTACGGTGTTGGCCAATGGATGCCTGCTTCGCGCGATATGGTTTTTGTTAGCAAAGATTATTGGCGACTTCTCTCCACCCTCTTTGTGCATGCAGACGCCGGTCATTTAGTTTCGAACGTCGCGCTATACGCAATTTTGAGTTTTCTTCTATACGGTTATTTCGGGTGGCTCGTATTTCCATTGGCCTCATGGCTGCTTGCGATTCCGATGACAGCGCTGGCGCTAAGGACCTATCCGGGAGAGACACAACTCATTGGTGCATCGGGCCTCGTTCATTTGATGGGCGGAATTTGGCTCAGTTTGTATTTGCTGATCGCAACCAACAAAAGTGTAGGCCAAAGAATATTACGCTCAGGTGGAGTAATGCTCGGAATCTTTTTTCCGACTAGCTTTGAAGCAAAGACGAGCTATCGAGTGCATTTCATTGGACTTGCTATCGGACTCGGGGCGGGCGCTATTTATCATTTCTTTTTTCGTAAGCAACTTCATGCGCATGAAGTGAAGGCACGTGACCCGGAGGAAGACGAGTCGCCGATCGATTTTAATAACCTAGAAGAACTTGAAGAGCTTGATCCGCCCTGATTAAAGTTCGACCTGCATCCCGACTTCAATCACCTGATCGGCCGGAATATTAAAGAACGCAGTCGCACGCTGTGCGTTCCGCGAGAGGAACGAGAAAAAATGCTCGCGCCAGATCGCCATGCCTGGATGGTCACTCGCGATGAGCGTTTCTCGACCTAAGAAAAATGTAATGTCTGGAAGATTCAATTCCATACCGGCAGCATTACATCGATCGACGATCTCAACCACGTTAGGCGAATCGATGAAGCCGTAGTGAGCGATGACCCGGTAAAATTCCGGTGAGATCTTTTCGACAAAAACTCGGTCCTTACTTCTAACGTGAGGGATTTCCTTGGTGAGAACCGTGAGAATGATAATGGTTTTATGAAGGATCTTGTTGTGCTTCACATTGTGGACCAGAGCTGGTGGCGTTGTCTCAGGATCGCCGACCATGAAGACAGCTGTGCCTGGCACACGCGGCATGTTTTTTCGCTCAACTTGGCTTAAGAATTCTCGAAGCGGAATACTTGCTGTACGCAATCGCTCAGCAAGGATGATGCGGCCTTTTCGCCAAGTCGCAAACAGTAAGTACATAAAGAGGCCAATCGAAAGAGGCAGCCATCCGCCCTGCCCCATTTTCAGCATGTTTGCACTCATGTAAGCCGTATCGATCGTGATAAAAAAGATTGAAACCGGAACTGCGACCCACCAACTCCACTTCCAAACTGAAACTTGAACCAAAAACAAAAGCAAAGTCGTGATCACCATTGTTGTGCTTACCGAAATTCCGTAAGCCGCAGCTAAGTTTGACGACGAGCCAAAGTTAATGACGACGCAAATGGTGGCGAGGAACAACATCCAATTCACTTGCGGCAAATAGATCTGCCCGATTTCTCGTTTTGATGTGTGCACAATCTGAAGTCGCGGACAGAAGCCAAGCTGAATGGCTTGCCGTGTGAGCGAAAAGACGCCTGCAATAACCGCTTGGCTCGCAATTACCGCCGCCATTGTTGCTAAACCAATCAAGGGAAGAAGTAGCCACTCAGGAGCCAATTTATAAAATGGATTTTCTGCGGCTTCTGGCGAACGGAGTAAAAGCGCGCCTTGTCCTAAGTAATTAATTAACAAACCCGGCAGTACGACTGAAAACCATGCAACCCGAATCGGGCTTTTTCCGAAATGTCCCATGTCGGCGTAGAGCGACTCGCCACCGGTTGCGACGAGAAACACAGCGCCGAGTACAAAAAACGCCTCGTGGCCGTGCGTAAGCAAAAAATCGATGCCGTACATTGGGTTAACGGCCCAAAGAACGGCCGGTGTTTCGTAAACACTAATCGCGCCGAGTACAGCAAGTGTTGAAAACCAAACCAAAAGAATGGGACCAAACACCGCACCGATTTTTGCTGTTCCATACTTTTGCATGAAAAAGAGTACGGCTAAAATCACGCAAGCAATCGGAACAACGTATTGATCAAACATGGGTGTTGCGAGCTTGAGACCTTCAACGGCCGAAAGGACAGCCATCGACGGCGAAATAATTCCATCTCCATAGAGAAGTGCCGCACCAAAAAGCCCGATGCCAAGCAAGATAGGTTTTTTGTCTCGAACTTTTTGCGGAATTGCGAGTGCAGTCAAAGCAAGGATTCCACCTTCACCACGATTATCCGCGCGAAGTACGATCATCATGTATTTGATTGAAATCGTAAGAACCAAAGTCCAAACGATGAGTGACAAAACACCGAGTACGGCAGGTGCATCGAGTTGGATAGCATGCGGACCATGAAAACATTCGCGGAGAGCGTAAAGTGGAGAGGTACCAATGTCGCCGTAGACAACGCCCAACGCAGTTAAAGACATTGCCCATAGAGGGCCGCGCCCGTGCTGCGCGCGACTGTTGTTATCCACAGTTGTTATCCACAGATGTTATCCACAGATGTAATCATAGGCTCGAAGCCTAACATGAAGAACATCCCCCCTGTCATTAGATGATGACACGGAGGGATGCACTTGGACCCAAGCTTTGCTCAAGGAACTATCAAACGCGGTTGCTAGTTACACCACGACGACCGATTGCCATACGGTAGATGAACAACAAAAGCATTGCGCCTAGAACGGATGACAAGAATCCAGCAGGTTCGCCATGTGCATACAAGCCCATTGCTTGACCGAGGTAACCCGCAAGGAACGCACCTGCGATACCGATGAGAACAGTTACGATAAAGCCACCTGGATCACGGCCCGGCATTAAGAACTTGGCAATAATGCCTACGATAAAACCGACGAGAATCGTCATCAAAATACCCATTGAAAACCTCCTATAGAAAGACACTCTTCATACTTCAATTCTCTTTCAGCTTTACGGTTGAAATCAAAGGTAACGGCTCGCTGTGCTCAGAACTGCAAGAAATCCGCGTGAAACTTCGCTATATATGCACGTTGACTGACACCATCAATATCAAATGGGCTGATTCGGCACACCTGGCAGATTTCGATTTTCTTCGGAGCTAACTTTATCCGGAATGTTGTCGTTGTAGCCTTCATCTGCTGTGTTGAGGCTTGCGCGAAATCGCTCCAACCCAGAATGACGAACCGGTGCTCTCGAATCGTGCGTCCACAATGCGAGCGGAATTAAAAGAACTAAGATGATAATCGCGATCACTAGGAAACCAACACCGCCGCCGATTGCCCCACCTAAAAAGGTTGCAAGGTTGCCGAAAAATTCTTCCATCTTTGATCCGCCTCTCAGGAACTGTTCGACGGCGTTACCGTCTTCATTCATCAAATTACAAGCTTACAACGAGTCCATTTCACTCGCTTTTCAAAGGTATGGAGTAAATTTGAAGATTTCTCCCTCTGTCAGGCCCCGTTCCAGGATGGAGCGCTCGCGTGTAACCCATTGAATTTCAGATCAAATACGGTGGAATGGAAACTGGCCCTTGCAAAATTGAGTCGAATCGCGACATGATTTATATATGGGCAGAGAGAAAGGCACTGGCAATGCTCGCTCCGCCTTAGGCATTTAACAAGGAGGACCGTCTTCTTTAGCCAAAGTGTACGAGCCTTAGTGCTCAACTCGAGCTACCAGCCAATCAAAATGGTAAGTTGGCAGAAAGCTTTTTGCCTCTTTTTCCAAGGGAAAGTGGAAGTTTTAGAATTCCATTCGCACGCCGCTCGCAGCGCGCGACAAGATCACAAGCTTCCGAGCGTGATTCGTTTGAAAACGTACATCGCTCCCCGCCGCGCCAATCGCTTAAAGTTCTCTCGTGAAAACATTTATCTCCGTGACAATTATACGTGCCAATATTGCGCTGTGCACTTTGCTGCAAAAGAGCTGACGCTTGATCATGTTGTTCCGGCAAGTAAGAACGGGCGCAAAGATTGGACGAACGTGGTTGCGGCGTGCAGAGCGTGCAATCACCGCAAAGGAAACCGCACGCCTCTTGGTGCGAATATGCCATTGTTAAGTGAGCCGCGAATCCCTGCGTGGCTGCCGACGTTGCGACCTGCATTTAGTACTGGCGATATTCCAGAAGCCTGGGAGCCTTACTTGGCAGCGGCTATTTAGCCGCTGCTCTCGGGAATTCAGGTATACCTGTCGACTCGTATACGTGAATTCGTGTGGGAATTTTATCGTTTTCTCTACTCTACTCTTAAATTGCGAAACCAAATACCTCGCATTACTCATCTGAGGTCGCGCGCTGTAAACTGTCCATGGGCGCGAAACTGTACAGAGGAGGTCCGCTCATGATGTCTCTGCGAACACATAATATCCTCGACTATGTAGTCGGCGTTTTTCTTGTGGTCTGCCCATTTCTCTTTGGGTTCTCGAACATTGCGCCCGCGGTGAATTTGTTTATGATCGGTGGGATTACAATGATCGTTTATAGCCTGTTGACGAATTACTATTACTCGCTGACAAGAGCGATCCCTCTCGGTGTCCACATGATGATGGATGCTGGCTTAGGAATTTTTTTGATTTTAGCTCCAGCTCTTTTCGGCTACCGCGAGCTTCTTACGGACGGACAATATGCACTTCACGTTGTCGTCGGTATTGGTGCGGTCGGAATGGTGGCGTTAACTCATACTCGAACAGAGTTGATGAAATCACCGATTGAGAAAGCCGGCATCGCGCGTGAGGCCCCGCTCACTCGCTAGTTTCATTACGTAAAAATTGGCTGAAGTAGAAAATAGAATCCACCGCAAAGTGCGAAAACGGCTACTAGCCACGAGCCGCCGACGACGTTGAACATAAGAAAGTTCATTCGTTCTTCTTCTTTCACTTTTGAAAGTCGCTCTCGCCAAATTGAGAACAAAACCCAGGAAAGCAACATCAGGCATACGCCCATGACTAATTTGAGAAGCTCGGGATTCTGGAACATTTCGTCTCCGGGGGGTCATGACCTTTGTGATTGTTTCATCACAAGTTTTCAGCATTTCCTTCACAACAG